>CANRHT010000308.1 GCA_947630465.1 uncultured Pseudomonadaceae bacterium | reverse complement strand
TTGACGCGGCCACTGGCCAAATCCATAAAACCCGGAATGGTGCGCACATGCAGTGGGTAGGGCTCTAAAAACGCCAACACCTCACGCCGGCGCGCACGTGTTGCAGAAGGCATCGCCAGCAGCACCTCGGTGGCACCGGTCACGGCAATCATCTGGTGCATATGTTTAGGTTTATAGACTTTAAGCCCAGCAATGGTACGCGTGGCGATGGTGTCATCGTCATCAATAAAAGCCACCGGACGCATCGCCTTACCCATACGCAGCGCCGTGGCTAATTGATTACCCGCCGACCCCGCACCATAAATGGCCACACGCGGCAAACTGTTATTGTGCTTGGTAAAGGGCAAGCTGTTCATCACCTCAAGCCATTCACCCAAGAAGTATTCACGCAGCAACAAGCGCAAACCACCGAGAATAAAGATACTCAACCACCAATAGCTGAGCACCAAGGAGCGTGGGATCAGTGTGCTGTCGTCTTCAAACCAGTAAATCGCCAGCGCAAACACCAAGGCCGCGACGGTCGCCGCCTTAACAACCCCCACCAAAACTTCCTTGCCCGCATAACGCATCACCGTGCGGTACAAACCAAAGTAATAAAAGGCAGGAATAGTCACCACTGGCGCCAGCATAAACAGCCAAGCATGCGCACCAAAAGGCTCCATCGGATGATCAAAACCCAAGCGCACAAAATACGCCAACCACAGAATCAGCCAGGTTAAAGCCGCATCCACCGCCACTTGCAGCAAACGCTTATAACGACTGGGTAAAGCTAATAACCAGCTTTTAAACATCTCTATGTCCTATAGGTTGATCACACAATACAAACCACCACACACCCAATGCATATCGACCCTATATGGCCGACAAAGGCGAACCACCATCCCATACATACCAAAACGTAGGTCGACCATTTATGGTCGACATGGGCGTTGCAAACGCCCCAAAGGCTGGCATTAACCCTGCGTCGCTAACCCCATCACTTCTTGCAACACAGCGCAGGTCTTGTCGATTTCGGCGGTTGTTAATGTGGGATGTACTAAAAACATCAAGCTGGTTTCACCCAACTCACGCGCCACAGCTAAAGGCTGCGCTGGACGGTAATCCGTGCCATCAAAGGCTTTTTCTAAATACACTTCCGAACACGAACCACTAAAGCTTGGCACACCGCGCGCGGCGATCTCGGACAAAATACGATCCCGATCCCAACCCTCTTTCAACAGCTCAGGCTTAACAAACACATAACACTTATAAGCCGCATGCACCGTATCAGCCGGCACAACCGGCACACGCAATGCCGAACACTCACGCGCCGCCGCCCAAATCTTATTGGCATTGGCCAAACGCTGCGCCTGCCACTGCGGCATACGCGTCAGCTGAATACGGCCAATCACCGCTTGCATTTCCGTCATGCGCCAGTTGGTGCCAAAGCTCTCATGCAACCAACGAAAACCCGGTGCATGCTCACGCTCGTACACCGCATCCCAGCTTTTACCGTGATCCTTAAGCGACCACATTTTCTTCCACAGCGCCGTGTCATTGGTGGTGACCATACCGCCCTCACCGCCCGTGGTCATAATCTTATCTTGGCAGAACGACCACGCACCCACATGCCCAATCGAGCCCACCGGCTTGCCCTTATAGCTGGCACCGTGCGCTTGGGCGCAGTCTTCAATCACATATAAATCATGCTGCTGAGCCAGCTGCATAATCGGATCCATATCACAGGACCAACCCGCTAAATGCACACAAATAATCGCGCGCGTGCGTGGGGTCATGACCGCTTGAATGGTCTCGGCGGTGATGTTCTGCGAATCCGCATCCACATCCGCAAACACCGGCACCGCACCGGCATTGACGATGCTGGAAGCCGAGGCTAAAAAGGTGCGCGAGGTGACAATCACTTCATCGCCCTGCCCCACGCCCAATGCCAGCAACGCCACATCCAGCGCCACAGTACCGTTCATTAAAGCGATGGCATGCGCAGTGCCCGACCATGCGGCGAACTCTTTCTCAAACTCGCGGCCTTCTTGGCCCGTCCAGTAATTGACTTTGTTGGATAAAACCACATCACGTACAGCATTGGCCTCTTCTTCAGTGAAGGAGGGCCAAGGGGAAAAAGGGGTGTTTAGCACGTTGAAATCCCAAGTTAAAATTTAAAATAAAAATCTACATACCAAGCTCAGTCAAGAGTTCTTTTTCAAGTTGAAATATTTTATCACTTGGTCTTTTTTTTACTGCTTTACAATCTACACCGACATAAACAGTCCAAGGTTCTAGATTTTTTCTAACTACAACCCCCGCCCCAACTGCTGCACCCTCACCAATAGTGACACCTGGCAATATAGTTACATTAGTACCAATAATAACGTGCTTACCAATATGTATTTTAGAGGTTTTAACATTCGTATATTTACTTGGTACTGTTGGGTTAGTCAGACCGCCACCTAAAAAATCATCGCTGCCAGTTATGATTCTGCAGCCTGCACTTAAGCCTGAAAAATCTTCCATAACAAACTCGCCACCGCCAATAACACTACAAAAAGAGGCTATGTGGACAAACTTACC
>CANRHT010000307.1 GCA_947630465.1 uncultured Pseudomonadaceae bacterium | reverse complement strand
AACAACCGGCGCAGCGGTGACGGCAAAGCAATGCGTAAGTAGAGATCAGACACAGCAACACCTTTAAATGAAGTGGCGTTATCTTAACGTATTGGGTGGAGATATGTTTAGCGGTAGCGCTGTGTGCAAGGCCGGTTAGTAGAAGGGTAGGCCTCTCACTAGGTAAGAGTCAGTTGTATTTTTTTTCATGGTGAGGCCTATAAAATAATTGTTTTTCATGCATTTATCCTTGCCCGGTATTTGATGCATCATGTGTAGGTTGCATAGGGATTTAATGCCTGTTTAGGTATTGTTTTGCATTATCTCTCCTAGGTTCTGTTCAATAATTTTAACTAATGCCATGATTTTTTCACTGAAATAATCTAATGCTTTAGTATTTTGGTTGTCAATTAGTAAGCTAAGTACCTCTAAGTTTTCCCAATCTCTAAATTCTTTCGCTACAAAAGGGCTGTAGGGCCACCACTCTGTGATCTTAGTATTATCTAATCCGTACATATCAATATGAGCACTGATTATTTGATGTATTTTTTTTCCTTGCTCAGTAAAGCCCGTTTTATGTTTGCTTTTAATACCATAGCAGAGTTGATTAGCGCTACCTTGTTGTGGTTCTATCATAATACTGTAGTCGTCTCCCCAGTTTTTATTAATTAGCTGGAAAAAATTATTGAAACGATTATCAGGGTTTCTAGTGTTAATTAATATTTCCCACTCGTTAGTAAATTGAGCGGATTTTAATTGGCTAGATATTCTAGCTTCAAGTTTTCTCAAGAAATTATTAATAATGTGATGTCTTATAACCTTTTCTGTCGACATCACACCCAGTGCAAGCATGAGGTTGGTATCACTGCTAATTATAAATTCTTTAATTGCTTCTTTATCAAAAGTGTTAATCATTTCGTTTTCTCTCTAGGGAATGGTTTCCAATTAAATGCTGTTCTATAAAAAATGAAAAGTCCTTTAAGAAATGCCTGATTTTATCAGCCTCACATTCTTGTCGACAGTCTAATAGCCAGTTATAAAGGTCTGGAAAGAAAAAAATTGTTTTTGATTTGCCTTGCATTACTAATTGGTCCCAATTAGCAATGCTTTCAGGCTTTCGTCCTGATGCGCACAAGAAAATCAAAATATAGTTTCCATGGAATTCTTTATTAAGTTGTTCCTCGTAGTCTTTTAGTTGATCTTCCTGTTCGTAAGCCCAAGGTTTGTTTTCTATACCTATGCCAAAATTATCCCAACTTAGGTGTATATCTATACGTCGATTAAAATTTTCTAAATGATATGTGGGTTTTTCAAGAGTCACTGTAAGTTTGCCAGTAAGACTTTCAGGTTTTTTTTGAAGCATGGTCAGAAACTTATTTATAAATAATTTACCTTGCCCATGCTTGCCTTCAGGATTTAGCAAATCCGCTAGAATACGTGAAAGCATAGTTTCTCTATCAGATATATAATCAAATACAGAAAAAGATGATGCCAGCTCTTTATCAAGTCTGATTCTAGAATCTTTTGATATTTTCAAGTGGTATTGCATAGCATTGAAATATTGATAAAGCTCTTGCTTGCTACTGCCTATTGTTTTTTTACCTGCACTCATACACGATCCTCTTTTGAAATTGATTGATTTTGATTCATTAGATCATAGAGAAGAGAAACTTCAATGTTTTTCAGGCCGGGCCATTTGAAAAAAGAAACACCCATAATAGAACTCTTATTAAATTCACTTGAAATGTTGTCAAGGATTTCTCTGTATTCTGCTATCGAAATGTCTTTTTGACTGCCAATGTAAATCAAGATGTTAGAAAGGTTAAATATTTTAGTAGCTTTGTTTTTAAATTTATAGGTATCTAATAGTGAAAAAGATCTAAATGTAAATTTATTATTTTTGCTTGATGCTAATTTGTCTACTAAATCACTCAAGTTTAATGTGATGATGCTAGAGAAATGAGCTATATTTAAAGTTCCTATTAGGTCTTCAGCCCAGTCGTTCAAGACTTTGTCATTACAAACTTCGTAGTGTTGGATTTGGTAGCTGCCATTAGGTAAGTCGCGTTCGAAGTTATGTTTGTCGAGAAATACATTAACATCTGAATCAGAAGTTTTATAGTTTACTGGTGCATTCACCAGTAATTGGAGTGCAGTCGGGTTGCGTTCAGTAGTGTCATTATCTAATAGTGGTGTAACGACCATACTGTCATCAGTTAAGAAGTTTTTAATACTTAAATAAAAACTGCGTTTTGTTTTGTTCATAGTGAGAAATCCTGCAATGACTACTATTGAGATAATAGGTCTTCTAGAGCAAAGGGGTTGAAAGCCTGGATTGGGGCGGATTTCTATAAAAAATAATTTAAGTGTTTTACATACTCAAGGGTATGTTCGAGCCGAATCGGTTATCTGCAGCCCCGTAATAAATGGCTTCATTTCTGTCGAGGTCGTTTCACGGATTTCTTCCTACGAGCTAACGTTTTCCCCTGACCTTGCAGCCCGGCAAATCTGATTTGACCCACGTGCTCTACCAGTTGCTGCAGTCCATCGAGCATTGGCGTCATAAACTGGTTATAGCTCATGCGTTTTTC
>CANRHT010000306.1 GCA_947630465.1 uncultured Pseudomonadaceae bacterium | reverse complement strand
ACGAGGTGACAATGAGCTATCTGGCTCATCCTGATAAACACATTAAACAGCAACGACTCAAACCTATGGGTTTTATAACGCGCCTACTCCAGCATGCGCCGCCCAAAAGCTTGCATACCACTCGCTATTACGGGCTGTATGCTTCGACGAGTAAGTTATGGTATGAACGATGCTGTCAACAGTGTGGCGCAGTCGTGTCTATGCCGCATGCAAGTAGTGTTGATAGCTATCGATGGTAGTTTATTGCAAAACCTGTAGCGGACCTGCGCAGTTAAGTCGTCGCTGGTGCTCACGTAGGCTAAAAGGAATTTCCATTAATAAAGAAGCGCTGAGCATGTGTGTGTAGGCGGCGCTGTACAACAAGTTTATGAACCGCTCCTTGCGGATGGTTTTACAATACGTCCTAAGATTCCGAGTGGGCCATTTTTTGGTGCGACAAGGACGGTTATCTAAACGTTATGAGTGGATAAATATGAGTAGCGAGCGAAATCATAATGTTGTACCAAGTCATAAAATATTTACCCGTTAGCTAAGTTACTATCAAGTAAAATTGGAATTACATGAGGCTGTAAGTTGAAATTTATATTAATTATATTAATTATATTGTCTTGCTTTATTGTGTCTCTGTTTTTTGGAAGAATTGAGCGTTATTATTACCCTAGGTATACACACGTACGAAGACATGCACGAAAAGGGACTAGAGGTGTTCGCTCCCATAGTCGAAGAATATCAGATGGTGTGCGTTTTGTTTGGGTTCCCCATCAGAAAAAATATAAAATCGTATCTAATAAAAAGATATTAAAACAAGAGTTTAGTAAAGTCTCATCAAAAACAGGTTTGAAGGGTTTTTTTAAACAACAATCATCTAGCAATGATATAAAAATTACTAGCAAAAAAAACAATCAAGATATACCTAGTCTGAACAAAAACTTAAGTTCATATAAGAATAATATTTTAAGTGCTATTGAGAATAAAACACTATCTCGTGAACAGTTTTTTGCGGTGTGGGAAAACCAAAATAGGTATGACTTTACTGTTCAGGAATTGAAAAAGTTAGAGTTATATAATGCTAAGCTAAAGCCAGTTGAAATAGTATATTCTTGCCGCCAATGTTGGATGGTTGGCGATAACTGTACTTGTGATAGAAGTTGACTTTAATATATACTTAATTAGTTGATATGAATCACCGGCCATGCCTGGCTTGGAGTTGGTTTTTAGAATTATCACCGAATTGTGCAAGCTGAAGTAGCAGGGCGAAAGGGCGGTTGCATGCGCTGAGTGCAACACCTAGTATCTGGTGAATTTTGTTAGTTTATTTCCATCACATCGCATGTGATCTTATAGAACTTTGGTGTAATACCAGGGACGTTCTTATGTTCCTTGTGGTCATTGAGTGATCTAATATTAGGAAACTCATCCCAAATATTATTGTATGTTATGTATTTATTTGCTTGTTTTTGAGATGTAAAATTTTTTTCACCATATATACTCATATATTTTTTAATTTGATTTACTTCATCTGCGGTTAGATTGTACTGGCATTTTAAACTATCAAAATCAAAAATTTTAATTTTTTGCTGTTGTGACAGTGTTGATTTTTTGTTATCAAACTGTAACATCCATTCTCTCATGAAGTCAGGGTCACTTGCACACCCTCCGTAGATCTCACAAAACCCCTGATAATCACTCATTTAATTCCTGCTATGTAAATTTATTTCTATGGGCCAAATAGTCTCAATAAACCATCCAAAGCTTCATCTAAAGCTTCGGTAGCTTCGTTGACTTTGTTGAATTCTGAGTCTTTTCTACTCCATCTCTCTATCTTCACCAATCCTGACAAAAGTGATACTCCTTTGTCATTTAATTCTACTGCATTTAATTCTACTACATTAGTGTTCACATTAACTAACCATTGAATACGGGCTGTTTCTTCACTCCCATTAGGATCACGTTCAAGGTAAGCATCAACAACTCTCACATCTTTACCATAGCTATTAGAGGTGAATACATGCCAGCGAAGGCTACCTCTAATTCCAATTGCGGATGAAAGCCATTTTTCAACTGTTAAATCAACGCCATAACCTTCTGCTATTTTTGAGTTCTTAACTATACTAACTGCTGGTGATGACAGTCCTAACACTTGTGTTAAATTAGACTTTATATTTTTTAAGTTTACTTCTTGATTTGTCCCTTCTATTTTGAATTCCAGTTTATCGTCTGGTGCAAAGAAAACAAATAATATAAAAACAAGGAAAGAGATTAGTATCCCGTAGATTATTTTTTTAAACAACTTCTCTATCCTTTCTAGATTTTACTAATGATTGTCCCGTCCTACTCGCGAGCCTTGACCTTAAATAAAAAAGGTAAATTCAGGAACAATTCAGTTATTAGTCACGCCCATACAAGATCTAAAATCATTGACATGTATCGCTTTATTACTAAGGGCTTAAATACGTAGATCCACAGGCAGCCCCAAAAACGCTTGATAGCTTCCCTTCATGTAGAAGATGGGAAGTAATAATTTTTCTTGAAAAAAGCCAATAAACTTGCACTGTTCTGGTTAGATCGCTGCAAAAACTCTTCAGCATTTTCAGCAAAGTCATCTTCATATATAAAGTCCTTGCCCGTGTTGTAGGGCGGGTCGATATAGATCATT
>CANRHT010000305.1 GCA_947630465.1 uncultured Pseudomonadaceae bacterium | reverse complement strand
AAGGGCTGGCAACAACATTACCAACGCCCGCGGCCTTACCCTTCAGGCTCCAATGGCCCAGAGCAAGCGCATCGTTTGCTAGAGAAACACGGACGCGCTTGGTTTCCTTAAAAACCATTAACCATTAAAAAACCGCTCACAAGGAGCGGTTTTTTGATCAACGCAAGTCAGCTATTACAGCTGAGGACCCGCATTTTTAATCGCATCAGTCACATCAAACTTCTGGAAGTTGTCGACGAACTTCGCCGCTAACTCTTTTGCAGCAGCATCGTAAGCGGCTTTATCAGCCCAAGTGTTACGTGGGTTGAGCAAGTTGGTCTCAACGCCCGGTACAGACTTTGGTACATCCAAGTTAATAACCGGTAAATGCTCAGTTTCTGCACCCACCAGGGTTCCGCCTTGAATCGCGGCAATCACAGCACGCGTGGTTGGGATGTTGAAACGCTCACCCACACCATAACCACCGCCAGTCCAGCCGGTGTTAACCAAGTACACTTTAGAGCCGAAACCCTGGATGCGCTTGATCAGCAGATCAGCGTACTCACCCGCTGGGCGTGGGAAGAAGGGTGCGCCAAAGCAGGTTGAGAAGGTCGATTTAATACCTGAGCCCGAACCCATTTCAGTTGAACCCACCAAAGCGGTGTAACCGGACAAGAAGTGGTAAGCCGCTTGTTCGTTGTTCAAGATGGACACAGGTGGCAATACGCCCGTCAGGTCGCAGGTCAAGAAAATAACAGCGTTGGGTTCGCCAGCACGGTTAGCAATCACACGCTTTTCCACGTTTTCTAACGGGTAAGCGGCGCGGCTGTTTTGCGTCAAGCTGTCATCGGTGTAGTCAGGCGTGCGCTGTTCATCCAGCACAACGTTTTCCAGTACCGCACCAAACTTAATCGCTTTCCAGATCACGGGCTCATTTTTCTCAGACAAGTCGATGCATTTTGCATAGCAACCGCCTTCGATGTTGAATACAGTGCCCACACCCCAGCCGTGCTCGTCATCACCAATCAGGTAACGGCTTTCATCGGCGGATAATGTGGTTTTACCGGTTCCAGACAAACCAAAGAATAAAGTGGTGTCGCCGTCTTCACCCACGTTGGCTGCACAGTGCATCGGCAGTACGTCTTTAGCTGGCAAGAGGAAGTTCTGTACTGAGAACATGGCTTTTTTCATTTCGCCAGCGTACTGCATACCTGCCAGTAACACTTTTTTCGCAGCGAAGTTGATCATCACGCAACCATCAGAGTTGGTACCGTCACGCTCAGGTACACACTCAAAGAAAGGTGCGTTGATAATCTGCCATTGCTCTTTACTGCCAGAATTGAATGCCTCTGGAGTGATAAACAAGCAACGGCCGAACAGGTTATGCCATGCCGTTGTGGTGGTCATTTTGACTGGCAAGTAATGCGCCGGATCAGAACCCACATGCACATGTGAAACAAAGCTTTCACGCTCTGCCACGTAAGCTTCAACGCGAGTCCATAAGGCATCAAAAATAGCCGGTGCAATCGGACGGTTAATCGGCCCCCAAGCAATTTGAGCTTCGGTGCTGGGCTCTTGCACAATAAAACGGTCAGCCGGTGAACGGCCTGTGCGATGGCCTGTTTCAACAACCAATGAACCATTAACTGCAAGCTTACCTTCGCCACGGCGAACAGCTTCTTCAATCAATTGAGCGGCACTAATATCGGTATACACAGCGGTTTTTGCTTGCGTCATGAGATCCCCAACGGCCCGAGCCGAGTCCTCCAGAAATTTTGTAGCGCTTAGAGAGAAGCACTACAATGAAAAAAGTGCCCGTAATTATGCCAGAGTTATGCAATTAATGCACTGTACTCGAAGCATCTACAGCATCTTGTTCGACAAACATTTGTATTACATCGGCTTCATTAAATAGATAACGCTGATTACAGAACTGACAATCAATCTCGATAGTGCCTGCTTTTTCTGCGAGCAACAACTGTAGATCAGCTAAACCTAAGCTCACCAAGGCTTGCTCAGAACGCTCACGGGTACAGCTGCACTGAAATTTAACACCTGTACCGGCAAATAAGCGCACTTGTTCTTCATGGTAGAGGCGATGCAAAATTGTTTCATTATCTAAACCGAGCAATTCTTCAGCCGTCAATGTGGCCGCTAAAGCCACGACTTGCTGCCAGCTTTCTTCCCGCTCATCGCTGTCTTGAATACGGTCAGCCGGTAATTGCTGCAACAGCAAACCACGCGCACGTTGACCATCAGCGTACAACCAAAAGCGTGTCGGCAATTGCGCAGAATTGACAAAGTAATTGGTGAGACATTCAGCCAAGTTAGCACCATCTAAAGCCACTAAACCTTGGTAGCGCTGACCTTCTTGCGGATCCACCGTCAACGCCAGCACGCCATCTGGCATCAGCTCTTGAAAAGTCGCATCAGCGCTGATTTTATCCGCATCGTAACGTGCAATGGCTCGCAATTCGCGTTCGCTCGAGCACTCAACCATCAATAAAGGTACAGCACCTTCCGAGCGTGCTTGCAGCACTAACAAACCATCAAACTTCAGCGTATTGACCAACAATGCCGCCGCTGCCATCAGCTCACCGAGTAACGCAGCAACTGGTTGCGGATAGGCATGTTTGGCCAACACATGCGCATAGCTTTCTTCCAGGCTGGCTAACTCGCCACGCACATCAGTGTCATCAAAAATAAAACGCTG
>CANRHT010000304.1 GCA_947630465.1 uncultured Pseudomonadaceae bacterium | reverse complement strand
ACCATATTGATGGGGCAAAATTTAATAAATTACGCGTCAAACCTACAGAATTTGAACAGCAAATTGCATGGATGAAAGCACAAGATTTTCACTTTGTGACTATGCAAGAACTTCAAGCTGATTGGGGCAAGCATCCACAAAAAACCGTGGCGATTACGTTTGACGATGGCTATTTAGATAACCTCGAAAATGCTTTACCGATTTTAGAAAAATACCAAGCCAAAGCCACGATTTATGTCGTGGTAGATCGCCATGATCGTGATTGGTCGACCTATAAAAAAGCCCATCACAATAGCGGTGAGTTGGCCCAAGAGCCAAAGCTCAGTGATGCGCAAGTGAAACAACTCGTGGCATCAGGTCTCATTGAAATTGGTTCACATACCATGACACATGCCAATTTAAATAAATTAGATGATGCAATGTGTTTAGAAGAATTAACGCAATCTAAGCAACAACTTGAAGCCTTAATTGAGCAACCTGTGACCAGTTTTGCCTATCCGTTTGGGATTTATTCAGCCCGTGATGTCATGGTGGCAAAGCAAGTTGGTTACACCAATGCGGTGACTACAGTTGAGGGAATTGATCACACTGCGCCTGATTTTATGCAGCTCAAACGCATTAAAATCAGTGGTAAAGATTCATTATTTGCGGTGAAGCTGCGCTTAAAGCTGGGTAAACGAGAGGGATAATTGATGCGTATTACCTTAGTAATGGCGAGTTGTGAAGATGGTGGCTTAGAAAAGCATGTCATAGAGTTGGCCAATGGCCTAGCGCTTGAGCATCATGTCAGTTTGATTGCCCATCCACGTTTTAAAACATGGTTGAGTGATCGAGTAGCTTTGATTAACTTTGATATGAGCGGTAGTCGTCATAATCCTTGGACTAAGTATCAGCTTAAGAAAAAAATTCAGATGACTGCACCTGATATTGTGCACGCACATGCTTCTAAGACAGCACAATTAATGAGTGGTCTGATTAAAAAAATCAAAGTGCCTTGTATTGTGACCGTTCATGGTGCCAAATCCAAATTAAAACCTTATGCAGCCTTTGATACGATTATTGCTGTGAGTCAAAAATTAGCTGAACATATCAATTTACCCTCTAAAACAGAGGTGATTTACAACGGTGTAATCTTGTCACAAGCTGCTCAACCATGGGAAAAAAATAGAAAATTTCTTGCAATTGGGCGCCTCAATGAGGTGAAGGGATTTGATGTTTTAATTCAGGCATGGGTAGGTATTGAAGCACAACTGAATATATATGGTGAGGGTGAGCAGCTCCAGAGACTGCAAGTACTCATTGAGCAACTCGGTTTACACAATCAGGTTAAATTGTGTGGGTTTAGTCATGAAATCCAACAAAAAATTAGTCAGCATGAAGCTTTGATTGTCTCTTCACAGCGTGAAGGGGGACCTTATACGCTTAGTGAGGCGTTATTATTAAATAGACCTGTGATCGGAACTGATGTGGGGATGATGGCTGAATTTGTGCCCGACGAATTTTTATGTGTACCCAACGAGATTAATGAACTCAGAAGAATTATTCTTGCCTATCTGTGTACCCAAGATCCTCTTTCTCTTTATCAGCCTGCTTTTGAAAAAGCGAAAAAGAATTTAACTTATACAGCCATGCTTGAGCAAACGCTCCTTACTTACGGGCGTAGTTTAGCAAAGCATAAGAGATCCTAATGTCAAAAAACACCTTAATTTTACTTACAGATGCTAAGCCTGGGCATGAGACTCAAGCAATAGGGATCAGTAAAATCCTAAATCAAGAAGATCATTTAGACATCTTAAAAATTCAGATTCAGCGACCTTCAAAATTTATTGGGGTATTGTTTAAAAAATTTTATTCCCTTTTTCCAAAACGATGGATGCTGAAGTTTTTTCTCAGTGTGAATGATTTAAATCGATTACAACATATACCGCATGTTGACTATATTGTCTCTGCAGGTGGCGATACTTTACTTCCCAATGCTTTACTCAAAGCTTATTTAGTCAAGCAGTATCCTCAAGTAAAAAATTTGATTGCAACCTCTTTACGTGGTATGCCTGAAGCTGCCTATGATGTGGTGTTTACCATTGATGCCACTAAAGATCAGCAAAAACCCTACGTTTTTTATCCAATTGCGCCAAATAAAATGGTCAGTTTTGACTTAAAACAAGCGCAGCAACACGCGCAAGAAAAATTGGCGCTTCAGCCTAATCAACATGCTGTGACGGTGTTATTGGGGGCAGATACCGCAGAGGTGAGCATTGGTTTAGCAGATGAATGGCTGCACTTGATTAAAACGATAGCCACACAATATCCCGATCAGCAATTTTTTGTGTGTAGTTCAAGACGGACACCGCAAGCATTAGTCGAGTGTCTTAAACAGCTTGCCGATTTGCCTAATGTGAAATTGGTCTTATTTGGGCAGCAACAAGGCATTGTGGTTGAAGATTTAATTTTTGCGGCTACGCATATTATCTGTTCGCCAGATTCTACTTCAATGCTATGTGAGGCAATGATTGCCAATAAACATGTGATTGTGCCGAGGTTTGAGCACACTCAACTCAGTCAAAACTTCCAAAGCTATTATCAAAAGATGAGTCCTTACGTGGCCTATGTAGAAGCTCAAGAGGTGAATGCGCTATTGGCTTGCCCTCAGTTGCAACAACATCATCACGTTGCCATATTGCAAACTAAATTTATGCAAGCTTTGCATCATTGAACTTAAATCATCTTAAAGCACAAAGTTGCTGTATTTAAAGTGAAGTCAGTCCATAAACGTTAGGCTGAAGATAATTAAATTTTGAGTAAATCATGAAAGTTGTACAAACCGTGTATGGGGATGCCTCAGGTGGGCG
>CANRHT010000303.1 GCA_947630465.1 uncultured Pseudomonadaceae bacterium | reverse complement strand
TGGCACAAAATGGCACAAAATGGCACAAGTGGCAGAAAATGGCACAAAATGGCTGAAAATGGCTGAAAATGGCACAAGGCTAAACCTGGTCTTTTTAGGGTATACCTCAAAAGAACCAGTCTTTAAGAGCTCAAAACACCTTACAGAACACTTATAACAGACTGCAATTCGAGAACCATTTAAAACAGACTGGTCTCTCTAAAATGTTCTTACGAGCATATCTTCGAGCTTCGACTATCGAGCAAAATGCTGAACGCGCAAAACAGTCTCTAATTAATTTTGCCACCGATCACAATCAGAGAATTGCTTCCTTCTATATAGAGAACGAATCTGGTTCGACATTACATCGACCTAAGCTAATTTAATTAATTTCTAATACTGGCGAAGGTGACATTATTTTGGTTGAGCAAATTAACCGTCTGGCACAACTGAAACAGCCAAGCAGGGAAACGCTACAATGTTTGCTGGAAGAAAAACTGATGATTGTTTTACGGAACTACCGACCAGTTGGAGGGCATGAAAAGAACTGGTAGCGCAGAGTTCACAGCTAATACTATCCAAACTGTTAACGGGATGTTGGCGGTAGTCGCACGGAAAACACACTGGCAACAAATAATTTTCTAACTAATTTTCTAGCCTGCGCCGCCTCAGCGACACAGGCTCCAGAAAGTAACTGCCTTAGAAGGTCAGCTGGTAGGAGGCCGCTAGCCAAGTGCTGGGCATCTCGCCTTCGGTAGTACCATTGAGCATCAGCGAAGCTTTGCCTGCACCGAGTTGGCCCTCAACCCCTAAGCCCAAGCGTAACCAGTTTTGATCGTAGTCGTTACCCGGAAGGTCGAAAGAAAATAGCCCTGCCACCTGGCCTGTTTGACTAGCACCGGAATTTTCAAAGCGATGCGCAGCTTCCAACAGACTGATCATATTGAAGCCACTCTGGCCTAGCGGATAACTACCCACTGCGCCAAAGCGCAGGTCAGTAGTGCTATCGGATTGTTTGTCAAACTGTGCGGGTAAACCACCACCTGTCTCAACATAACTCTTTTGCTTGCCATGAGCATAACTTAAGTCCGTATAGGGGCTGACTTGCAGCAACCCCAGTTGCAGCGCATTTTCCCAGTCAAGACGTGCGCGTAAGCCATAGCTCTTGCTATCAGGGCTGGCAGAGGAATGATCCTGCTTTCCGCCGTTAAGGTAGCCGCGCTTAATATCATTTTCGCCGTAGGCTATGTAGCCGCCTACAGTAGCCCAGACACCATAACTCTCATTGACCGGCACAATGACTTCACCAAGCAAGTAAGTGCTATCACTGTCTGTTTTGCTGCCGCCCGTTTGCTTCTGGCTGGCCCAGGTTTGCCCGATCGATAGGTTAACTTGCAGCGAGCCGAAGTTATAGCCACCACCTATTTCTGCCAAACCGATATCACCATTGCGGTTGCCGTGTTCATCTTTACCCCAGTCACCAGCTAACCAGCCAGTATATTTTCCGCTCTCAACTCGGCGTGATAGCGGTCGGCTGTGAGCACCATTTATCATTACGTTGAGGCTGCGCTGACTGCTAGCAAATGCTTGTGAGCTGGTATTAAGGCTGTCGTACAGATCTGCAATAGTCACCAATGCTTGTGCTCGAGCGACAAAAGCTTGGTCTTGGCCCCGATAGTATCCTTGACCAACAACAGTCGAGCCATCATCCGAAACCGCAGTAGCACTACTAAACCGCCAATCATTAGAATCGATTCCATTGTCTTGAAGCCAAGTATTTATCGACTGCATACCTTTTTCTTGAGTCCAGCGGAAAGCTCTGTAGCCACTGCGGCCAACAACAACTGATCCGTCAGCAGAAGTATCATGAGCAATGCTTTGGTCATCTGTATCTGTCAAAAACCCTAAACCCTGCATGCCGCTCGCTTGAGTCCATCGGAATGCTTCAATAGTGTATGAAGAATCATATCGACCATCCACACTGGACCACCCAACTACCGTTGAACCATCAGCCGATACGCCATAAGCACTACTAGAAAACTCCCCTCCAGATAGATCGCCTAAACCTTGCATACCGTTTGCTTGAGTCCAACGGAAAGCTTCTGTGTAACCGTTTGCACTATCACTCTGCCCAACCACTACCGAGCCATCGTTTGAAGTGGCATTCGCAAAGCTGGAAAAACCACCACCGGGTAAGAAACCTAAACCCTGCATACCGCCACTTTCTGTCCAGCGAAAAGCCTCGTAACCATTGAGGCTCCCGCTTACGCCTACTACTACTGCGCCGTCGGCAGATATCCCGAAAGTATCGCTGAAATAATCTCCTCCAGGAAGGTCACCTAAGCCTTGCATTCCTCCTGCCTGAGTCCAGCGGAAAGCTTCTGAATGGACGCTAGCTCCGTCGCTAGAGCCTGCTACAACAGAGCTGTCAATGGCCATTAATTTTGACCCACTTTTGGCCAATAAAATTGACCCACTTGGGTACCGCTAACCGCTAGTTTTCTGCTTCAGCCGATAGCTCTCACCTCCCAGCATAAAGATGTGTGAATGGTGGATCACGCGGTCGATGATGGGCACGGCCACGTTATCGTCATGGAAGAACTCGCCCCAGCTGGTGAAGTCCTTGTTGGTGGTCAGGATGACCGAGCGGTACTCGTAGAGATTGTTGATCAACTGGAACAGGTTGTACCGGGCCTGCCGTGTCATCGGCAGATAGCCCAGCTCGTCGATGATCAACACGTCGTACTTGCTCAGCTGATTCAAACGCTTCTTCAGCTCGCCCTTCATCTCTGCCAGTTCCAGATCCTCGACCAGTGCCAGAGCGGTGCGGAACAGCACCTTGTAGCCAGCCTGGACCGCTTTGTGGCCAATCCCAATGGCCAGGTGGGTCTTGCCCACGCCCGGTGGTCCGATGAACACCAGGTTGTCCCGGTTGTCGATAAAGCTGAAGTCCAGCAAGGCACTGACCTGGCGCTTGGTGATGGTGGTCTGGTGCCGGTAGTCGAAGGCCTCCAGATGTTTCTCCGAGGGGAACTGCGCCTGCTTGAGGTTGCGGCTCACGCGGCTGCTGGAGCGGGCGTTAAGCTCATGCTCGACCAACGACTGGGCGAAGTTCAGGTAGGACAGCTCATTGGCCTCTGCCCTGGCCAGCAGAGTGGCCAGCTCACCAGCGGTCGCGCTGAGGCGCAGGCTACGGAACTGCGCGATGGTGCTGTCGAGCAGGCTCATGGGGTCACCCCGTGGCCAGTCGACTGGCCAACCCTGGCGTAAGCGTTCAGGTCGGCGTGACTGACCTGGCTGCCAGCTACGGGAGCATAGTCCTGATCGTTGATGACCCGACCCCGCGCCTTGGCTTGCTGCCAGGCTTCGAGGTAGCGCTTGAGTCCGGTAGCGGTCAGTTCACTGCGCTCACTCAGCTCCCACAGCAGCGTGGTATCAACCGGCGCATGGGCCATGAGTAGGTCGCGTGCGGCGACTAGCTGGTCCTTGTAGATGCGCGGCGAAGTACGCTTGAGCAACTGGCACAGGGTTGCACCCAGGTCATCGGGCAAGATCGCATCGATACCGCGCTCCAGGTCGGTGATGCGCTGGGCATGGTCTCGGTAATGGTTGTTGTTCTTGACCATCCGACCCTTGGCCTTGCACAGGTCGTGGGTGGCGATGAGCTCACCGCTCTCCAAATCATGGATCAGCAACTGGTCGTCCTGGGCGCTGACACCCACACGGGCTTGCTGCCAGGCCATAGGCACCGAGTACTTGTTGGCCTGCCATGAGATCAAGCCGGTCTTGTCGACCTTGCGTGTCTCGATTGCCTGCGCCACGTTCAGCAGGCTCTGCGGGACCAGATAGGGCTTGAGCTGGCTACGCTCCAGCGCCTCGAAATGCACCCGAGGATGCTGTCCCGTTGTGCCGTGCAAGCGAGCGTTGGCCACAGTCTCAAGCCAGTCATGCAAGTGCTGGCGAACTGCGTTCTCATCCTGGAACTGCTCACCGTAGAAGCAGTCGCGCTTGACGTACTTGACCCCGGACTCCACCTTGCCCTTGCTCTCCGGGTCATAACCCTCGCACGCGTGGATGCGATACCCGACGGTCGTCGCATACTGGTGGAAGCGCTGGTTCAGCGTCAGCTCACGATACTGCTCGTTGATCACTACCATCTTGGTCTGATCGTAAATGCACTCCTCGGTGACGCCGCCGAAGTAGCGGAAGGCCTCGTCGTGCATCTGAATAAACCGTTCGGTGTCCAACGGGCGGAAGTCGAGCCCGACGTACATCAGACGGGAACAGGACAGCACAAAGACCACAAAGTGAACGATACGCTCCAGCCCACCGATCATGACGCCGCGCAGCTCACCGGGATCGACCTGGCACTGAACCCCCGGTACCGACTCAACGACCGGCTCGTAATAGCGCAGCTGACCGCTGGCCACCTGCTGCTTGAGCGCTTGCACATACCCTGTATGAAAATACAAATATCAACTTGGCGAACTGCGTTCCTTATTCTCCCGATCATAACCTGGATGAAGACTCATGGTTCAAGGTTGAGCAATTTAGTCAGCAACCATTCTGCATCGACTTGCTGGAAAAGGATTTTGATTCAAAAGACTACGATGATTTAAAAAAAGAACAATTCCCAAATATCGCCTATATATTTTCTGTTCAGGGCGAAGATTTTTATTTTCAGAAAATAACTGCATCTCTTTTCATCAGAAAGAAAATTATCGGTTTCGGAGAAGCAGCAGAAATTGAGGAGAGTAGCAATCGCCTAGTGATCAATGATCAACCTGATGCTGTTTACTTCAAGCAAGCAGATACTCTGACATTTCGCAACTTGGCCGCAATCTCTAGGGAATCGCTGATCAATTCAGATTGGCACGGTTCCAGCGCCAATCGACGGTATTTTTGATGCAGCCAACCTGCTCTCGGCGACATTGCTCCGCAAATCGCCTTCAACTCTGGCCATTTCGGCCTGTTTTCACCCTATTGCCGGGGTTCAAGACGCAATAACCCCATCAGTCGTTGCATAACACCGCTTGGCCAACACCAGATTGGCCAGTGCAAACAGGCTGAACAGCTGGGCCTGATTCTTCTCCATGCCCCGGTAGCGCACCTTGCGGTGACCAAACAGATTCTTGATCACATGGAACGGGTGTTCCACCTTGGCGCGGATGCTCGCCTTGCAGTGCTCAATGCGTTGCATGATCTGCTTTTCCGGACCATCTTCCATTTTCTTGATGGCGCTGCGCCGTGCAGCAATCCGCAGCGGAGGGAGCGTGTCATCATCCTCACCAAGACGCTTGCCCAGTCCTGTGTACCCAGCATCGGCATAGACAGGTTCCTTGCCGTCACGCAGCAGCTGCTCGGCTACTGTGATATCCGCCTGGTTGGCCGAGGTCGCCACCAAGCTGTGCGTCAGACCGGTGGCTGCATCAACACCGATATGGGCTTTCATGCCGAAATACCACTGGTTGCCTTTGCGTGTCTGCTTCATCGCCGGATCACGCTGCTTGGCCTTGTTCTTGGTAGAAGGTGCAGCGGCAATGATGGTGGCATCGACAATGGTCCCTTCGCGCATGAACAAACCACGTTCTGCCAGAGTGGCGTTGATCTCTTCGAAGATCCGTTGCGTCAGCGAATGCCTTTCCAGCAGGTGGCGGAAACGCAGCAGTGTTGTGGCATCCGGCACGCTTTCGATGGACAGATCAATACTGACGAAATCACGCATCGCCTGACTGTCGTAAATCGCATC
>CANRHT010000302.1 GCA_947630465.1 uncultured Pseudomonadaceae bacterium | reverse complement strand
ACTAACCCGTAGAGGAGTAGTTGATTTTTAGCTAATAGCATGAGAATTCTGTATTGATTAACCCGAGCATGAAGGACAATTGTTCTAGATATATGTTAATGCTAATGTACGCATACGTTAGCATTAAAATGTTGATATGTAAAAAGACTGGAATTAACTATAAAGTCGGTGGCCAGCTTTACTTGACCACTGCAGTACTGAGACAAGTTTGTTTATTTTTTAATCACAAGCCAAAAACCACGTCCTATCTAGCCTACAGACTTTAATACAGCATCTTATCCACGCATTTTGTGGATAAGATGCTGATACTCAAACTAAGCCAAGCCAGTCTTATCCCGTGCAGATTCGTCATGGATACGACGATAAATTTCTTCACGGTGAACCGCAATATCTTTCGGGGCATTTATTCCAATACGCACCTGATTACCATTTACACCCAACACTGTCAGCGTCACATCATCACCAATGTTGAGTGTTTCGCCAATACGCCTAGTTAAAATAAGCATGTGTAACTCCTTGATAGCTAAAAGTCCGTTTCAACTTGAAGTATAGCCATTGATTTTCAGTGTGCTGACTTTTATTCAAAGACTGGTAAAAACGACTGCTTCACTTACAGTTTTTGGCTCTACGATAACCTGCAGAAAGAGCTTCTTCTTCACTTGAAAAGTTGACGACATTCCTCGGACTCATAGCGTTATAACTTGAGCAGCCTTTGGGATGATAAATCTTGCTATTAAGATTTCCGTGGATAGGCGCACTGCTGACGTCAGTAGGCGCTCCCGGGCCTGTCTGTGCCAGCGATTTAGCTGAGTCGCTAGTTATTGATCCTGCAATACCTTCTCTGCTGTTGCGATGCCCAAGCCTCCAAGCACGCTTGCCAGTCACAAACTCATTGTGATGGCCCATTACACGAGCAATGCGCCGATCACGCTCTAATTCCCACGGAGTCACGGGATATTGCTTAGACCACGCTATGAATAATTTTTGCTGCTGGTCACTCAGCCGCAAGTCATAACGATCAGCCATATAGAAATTGATCCGAGCGATCTTCCCTTTCACATCATCCCTCGGCTCAAACACTCGCTGTTTGAAGTCAACCTTACTGTTGCACTGTCCGTGCTGCTTTTTGGAGTTAGGGAGAACACCAAACCTATAGTTGGAGCGATCTGCGTTCAACTCGCCAATGGAAACCGTCAAATTATGTAGATCAGCTTCCATTAAATTAAAAATGGGATCAGTTTTATTACAGTTTTTGCGCCCACCGTTTTGCCAGCATTGGCGTTGTTGCCCAAAATGGCTTGCTGCGAACACATGTTCAATTTCTGTGCGCTCTCCTCTATTCGGAATCGCTCGGATTTCATACCCGCAACGCTTAGGATCAATTCGCCCGCCTGAACGCCCAACCCATTCCCAGTCACATCCACAATAGATTGTTCCGATGGCACCGTTCTGGTTTTGGTCAAAGTAGATTTGTTCTTTCAATACAACCTTGGCTTTGGAGAAAGTTGTTGGAGCTTTTCCAAATACAGTCGCAGAAAAAAACAGCGCTAATGATAAAACTATGAAATTTGATTTAATGAAGCGGGGAAACATTACTAATTCCTATTTAACTCTCTGTGAGCCGTCCTGAAGTGACTTGATGGAGGTGTTGCTGTTGTTCAACGAACTGTTGGTAAGTCTGTCCAGCGAGTTGTGTACGCAGGAGACAAGTGATCACGCTTCATACCCCAAGCGCTATGCATACCCTGACGAGCTAGAAATACACGGCCAAGTCCGCTCTGATTGATTTCATCAAGCACTGCCATGAGTTTTGTACTGTTAGGACGCTTTGTTACATCATCAAAAAGCCCAGGTTGATAAGTGTTTTGATCATAGAAGTCGGAGAGCATCACGCCGCCTTTGTTGTAGCTATACCCTTCACGCCAAATGCGTTTTAACAATTGCATGGCCAGCTCATTTAAGTCTCTCGTATCATCGCTCGGCAGTACCAGCTCGCCTGTAGTCGAGTTGCTGTAAACCTTTGAGCTTTCTTTAAATTGACTCGTCTGTACAAAGACAGTCAGCATTTTGGCTTGTTGATTCTCCTGTCGGAGTTTTTCAGCGGCGCGTGCTGTGTACTGTGCGATAGCCTCGCTCATCTGCCCAAGGGTTGTAATTCTGCTACCAAATGAGCGGCTGCACATGATCTGCTGCTTGGTTGGAGGCAGTTCTTCTAGCTCTAAGCAGGACTCACCATTGAGTTCACGCACAGTACGCTCAAGCACAATGGAAAATGAGTTACGGATAGTCGCAGGAGCACATTTAGCTAAATCCAGTGCTGTCTTAATACCCATGATTTCAAGGCGATTGCCAAGCCTGCGACCCACACCCCAGACATCAGTGACGGGGGTAATCGCCAACAGCCGCTGCTGTCGCTCCGGCTGGGTAAGATCGACTACACCACCGGTAGCTGGGTATTTCTTGGCTGCGTGGTTAGCTAGTTTTGCCAGTGTTTTGGTGGGTGCTATACCGACGCATACACCCAAACCAACCCACTGGGCAACTGTATCTTTAATATTTTGACCAAACTCTAGTAGCGATACCGCTGAACCTAAACCGCTTAAATCTAGAAACGCCTCATCAATCGAATACACCTCAACCCTGGGTGCTAATCCTTCGAGGATCGTCATAACACGACAACTGAGGTCTGCATAAAGTGCGTAATTTGAGGAAAACAACTGAATGCCATGCTGCTGTATTTGCTCTTGAATCTGAAAGACCGGCACAGCCATTTTAATGCCAAGGGCTTTGGCTTCTTTTGAGCGAGCCACCACGCAGCCGTCGTTGTTGGACAACACCACCAGCGGGACGTTTTTTAAATCTGGACGGAACAGTTTTTCGCAGCTGGCATAGAAGTTATTGCAGTCTACGAGTGCAAATACAGTGCTCATGGTTTAGCTGATGATTTACGACGCATGTTGCGCACCACACTG
>CANRHT010000301.1 GCA_947630465.1 uncultured Pseudomonadaceae bacterium | reverse complement strand
TCATACTAGGGATCGCGTCATGGGCTGCAGGCCTATTGATGTCAGCCCCAAACCTAACACAGAGGAGTGAATAATATGATTTTCGGAATAACAGTTGCTATGTTACTCACATTTATTTCATTCATAGCTTACATCGGTTTGAAAGATCAATTCCTTGAAGACCTAGCCTCACGTCAGTTACAAGACGAAAAATAACCCAAAAAAACCCGCTTCGGCGGGTTTTTTCATGTCTGCACACAATAGCAAATTATCATTATCCCAGCGTTTTTATAGCCTGCCCCAAAACCCGTCTGTTCGGATATCGGGTTAACGCCCTATCCAGCTGCCGTCATATTTAAGATTGACCCAGAATCGAATTTTGGGGACTTCAACGACATGAAACGTATCACTATGCTTGGCTTATTGATTTTGGATTGCACAATCCAAAACGGTGAGCACTTATGACTGACCCAACCACCCAAGCATACGCAGAACTGCAACAGGCTTTTGAACATTACAACGTAGAGCTTTTTGACGGCCAAATTCCACGCTGCCTGATCACAATGCAGCGCGAGAAGCGCACCTATGGCTATTATTCGACCAAGCGCTTTGTACATCGAGATGATCACACCACAATTGATGAAATTGCTATCAATCCAGCCTATTTCGGTATTGTCCCATTGCTTGAAATTTTACAGACATTGGTTCACGAGATGGCCCATGCCTGGCAGCAGCATTTCGGTAACCCAGGCCGACGCGGTTACCACAATGAAGAGTGGGCGGACAAGATGGAGAGCATTGGCCTGATGCCGTCGAGCACTGGCAAGCTAGGCGGCTCTCGCACTGGCGAGAAGATGGCTGATTATGCGATTAAGGGAGGCCTGTTCATGCAAGCCTCTGACAAACTATTGGCCGCCGGCTGCCAAGCGTCCTCGGTTGACCGCTTCTCTCCTCTGGTGCAACACAAGGATCGCCTCAGTATTACCTCGACTATTATGGCTGCACTTTCAGAGTCTGTGACAGTAGTTAGAGAGGCAGCCCTGCCAGATCAATCGAAATCTGTTCGATGGCAAGCACCTGAGCAATCGAAGCTGCTATCGCCTCCGATTGCTGGAAATCGCAGCAGCCGTGTGAAGTACCGCTGCCCAAGATGCACAACCCAAGTCTGGGGCAAGCCTAATTTAAAAATCCGCTGTGGCGAAAATGATTGTGCTGACTCAGTGTTCGAACCGATTGCCTGAGCCTGAACAAATCACCCATATGACAGGGCCCATGCCCTTATGAGCAAAGATATACTGGATCAAATGGCCAAGCAGGAGCTTGTGTTCTGGATCCGCAGGCATGTGATGCAACGCCCTAAAAAAGTGATGTTTTATACGCTCGCTGGGTGTCTCTGGCGCAGAGGCAGAAGCAGCTTTCTGAAGTTTCAACCGCTGCTTTCCAGATATCAGACATAGAGACGATGTGTATTTTAAAGGAGGAGCTCAACGAATGCTCTGATGCTTCCCGCAAAGAGGCTTTGCTCAAACAAATAATGACGCACCACAAGGAAGCGGAAAAGTACCGCTCGATATACCGCGAATTCAACGCCCTGCTCCTCGAGTCTGAGCGGCTTTTCGAGCAGTATAAGGTCGCCTTAGGTTTAGAGAGTCGTCAATAGTGTGAACACGCAGGTTGTGACAAACACACTACAGCCGAAGAACTGTATCAGGCGCATGCAGACTGACGGCTGGAGTAACAGAGTGAGAACCTTAATGAAGTCATTAATCCTCAGGCACAAAAAAACCCACTAAAAAGTAGGTTTTTTTGAATCATACGTCCGCGGGGGGAGGCATCCGCCCTCAAGTCCCATGGCTAACTGTATCAGAATGAAGCTTTTTCAGGTGAGATGTCAAACTCAGGATTCATAGCGGCGAAACCTTCACGCTGATGGCGGCCATTGCTGCGCAGCATGTAGCACACGCAGTATTCGAACAGTAAGAGCACCCTCTTCGTATACAAGAATATAATTCGCGCTGGCAATCAGCTCCCTAGTTCCTTCGACTCGGCCAAAGCGACCCATTCTCGGGAAAGTTGACAGCTTTTTAGCCTTTTCCTCGATGTCATCCTTTACACGCTGCGCCGCATCCAGATTATCGTCTGATATATAATCTATTATCTCCAGCAAGTCGATACGTGCCAGTTCCGACCATTCCAGCTCAGCCACGATGACGTTTCTTGTCGATCAAAGCTTGAGCCTCATCCATGACTTGTTTATGCGTAACTGTGGGTCGTGTATCCATCAAAGCCTCTTTCACTTTGTCTCGAAACCAAGCATCGTGTGCTTCTGGATCTATCGTTAGACCAGCGGGTAACCCACCCTCTTTAGTAATGCGGGTCAGCAAGATTCGGACGGCATCAGACATAGTTAGGCCGAAGCTGGCAAGTTTTTCTGTCGCCTCAGCCTTCAGCTTGTCATCGACACGAACATGCAACATTGAAGTATGAGCCATGATGTATCCTCCATTCGTTATTCATAATCTTATTCTGTATCTCAATTGAGATACAGTCAAGGCGTTCACAGTTTATAGACCGTTAAACGATTACCGTAGTGGCCTTACTTCAAAGCCTGTCTAAAGAGCGCTAAAGGGGTAAAGGGAAAATGGCTTTAAGGGATTAATGGAAGGGGGATTAAGGGCAAAGGGGCTACCCTGAAAGGGTTTGTTTGCAGGGAAAGGCAAAAGGCCAAAAGGCAATCCGTGCCAGCCAAAAAATCATATACGAGTTAAAACTACTCTTGATAGCGAACCCCCACCACGGCCTAATAGCTCTTTTATTTAATAAGCAGGTGCTGAATATGAAATGCTTGAATGAGATAAACGAAGCAATCGTACGAGCGGCAAGACTTCAATTAAAAACGCCAACTTTTAAACCACAAAAAGGTCTATTGCTGAATGCACAGGCTCTTCAGGACGTTCCTCAGCGAGGTATAGTTAATTAGACTCTACGCTTGATGCACTGTTTTTCTCATAAATCTTAAGTCGTAGTGTTCTGGTCTAATACAAATGGACACTCTCCGGTCAATGCACAAGACTGCCTGGTTCTGGCTCAGAATTGGAATT
>CANRHT010000300.1 GCA_947630465.1 uncultured Pseudomonadaceae bacterium | reverse complement strand
ATGATTATGGACATCATGTTGTCCGTCAGGTTGTGGTTATGACAAGCTTTTTACTATTGGATGACACTGATGTGCAACGCGCTTTTGCTGCTCATTTGCGCAAACTGCGTGAAGAAGCCAAGCTATCGAGGGATGCTTTAGCACAGCGCAGCACTGTACCAGCCTCGACCATTAAAAGATTTGAGCTGAGGGGGCAGATTTCTTTTCGGCAACTTTTATTGCTCTGGCAAAGTCTGGATGATTTAAAGCGTTTATACGAACTGACTCAACAGCCAAAGCGTGGTACTCGTTTACCGACTTCTATTGAAGAGGTGTTAGCAGATGAGCTTTAAACCTGAGCACATTTCAAACCTGTTGAGTAAAAAGCAAAGAGTGTAGGGTAATTCAAAATGAAACTAGGCCGTAACGATCCCTGCTCCTGTGGCAGCGGTAAAAAGTATAAGCGTTGCTGTATGGATAGCATCGCAAAACAATCTGCACAGGTGGCTGATGATATTGCTCAAGTGCTAGCAATGAGCCCTAACCTGAGTCTGGATGAGTTAAACCTTGTCGCGCAGCGAAAAATAGATCAGCGCAATCATCAACCGCATGCTGGTTTTTGTGGGCTTACGTCAGCGCAGATGCAAAATTGGCTGTATGCACCGCTGGATGAATTAACTGACGTAACGATCAATACGCCCAGTGATTTATCCGGTAGCCCGGTGATGCGTTATTTAGCTTTGATTTTGGATGAAGCTGTGCAGCAAGGCGGCTCTTTTAAAGCAACGGTCAAAGGTAATCTGCCGGCCAAGCTGGTTAAGCAAGCGTCTGCGTTGTTGCCTGAATTTGCCGTGGCTGAGTTCGAAACTGTGCCCAGTATTAGCGAGTATATGGGTAGCAACGAGGATAAGTTTAATGCCTTGCACTATACCCGTGTTTTGGCGGAGTTGACTGGTATTATTTATCGTAAAAGCGGGTCTTACCACGTTAAGAAGGCGGCACAAAAGCAATATACAGAGCAGGGTTTGCAGGCTTTCTTTGTGCCGATGCTCAACACGGCTATTAAACAGTACAACTGGGCATACCTTGATAGCTGGAATGACCGGGTTGATTTACGTACGTTTTGGCTGTTTATGTTATGGCGGCTGCAGAGTCATGGTTCTGCGAATCGATTAACTGAAGAGGTTGGCCGTGCGTTCCCTGTTTTACTCGATCAGCTGCCCGTTGAGGAATATTTTTCGTCAGAGCAATTGTTAAGTTCATTAATCAAATCGCGCTTTATTACACGTTTTTTACAGTTCTGGGGGTTTGTTACGGCACAGCCGCGGCTGCTTTATGAGAATGAAAGCGGTTTAGGTGAAGTCAAAATACAGCCATTGTTACAAGAGACCTTTGTGTTTGCTGTGTAACACGTCTGGCTCTGTAAATTCGTACCCCACAAATAACAAAAGGCGCATAGAGCGCCCTTTGTTTGCGTAGCAGATATTAACCGTAGATATCAAACACGCCCAATACACCGCCTAACCAGAGGTGCGTGAGCATACTGGCGATATAGCCCAGAAGAATAACGGGCATCCAGCGCAAGTGGCTCATAAAGGTATAGTGGCCGCGTGCCGCACCCATCAGGGCAACACCCGCAGCAGAACCTACCGATAGCAAACTACCACCCACACCTGCGGCTAAAGTCACCAGCAACCAGTGACCATGGCTGATGGTTGGATCCATTTCCAATACCGCAAACATCACAGGAATGTTATCCACTACCGCAGAAATAATACCGATACCAAAGGCTGCCAAGGTTGCACCAAGGCCGTCAAATAGCATCACAGACACCAACTCAAGGTAGCCCAAGTAACCCAGACCACCTACGCACATCACTACACCGTAGAAGAACAACAAGGTGTCCCACTCAGCGCGAGCGACGTTTTTAAAGATATCAAAGGGAACAACGCTACCTAAATAACGCAGTCTTTCTATGCGTTCTGCTTCAGCTTGTTTTTCAGCGGCGGTACGTTTTTTGGCCAACGATGTGGGTAGGGTCATACGTAAGAAATAACCGAAAAACTGCAAGTAACCTAAACCAACCATCATGCCAAATACAGGGGGTAAACCTAAGAATTGGTGACCACATACAGCGGTAACAATGGTTAACAGGAAGAACATCATTACGCGTTTAGCGCCACGCTTAAGTTCGACGACTTCATTAACGCTGTCAGGTTTGCCTTTAGGTACAAAGAAACTCATCACCAGTGCAGGCACGACAAAGTTGACTACAGCAGGTAGGAATAGGTCGAAAAACTCTAAAAAATCAACCTTGCCTGCTTGCCAAACCATCAGCGTAGTAATATCACCAAAGGGGCTGAACGCGCCGCCAGCGTTGGCTGCTACGACGATATTGACACAACACATGGCGATAAAACGGTCTTGCCCTTCGGCAACTTTAAGAACTACTGCGCACATCAATAAAGCGGTGGTTAAGTTATCGGCTACCGGTGAGATAAAGAAGGATAAAATACCAGTAATCCAAAAAAGGGACTGATAACTAAAACCTTTTTGTACCATCCATGCGCGTAAACCTTCGAACACACGGCGTTCTTCCATGGCGCTGATATAGGTCATGGCAACCAGCAAGAACAGCATCAATTCACTGAAGTCGAGGAAGTTTCTGCTGAAGGCTGACTTAGTTGCCACCGGGTCAGTACTGACGATGCCGACCAGTAACCAGATCAGACCGGCACCAATTAAAACGGGCTTGGATTTGCGCAGTTGTAGTTTTTCTTCAGCAACGACAACCATGTAAGCAATGGCAAAAATAAAGACTGCCAAGTAGCCTGCAAGGGTGGTTGTAGCATTTAAGTGATCGGCTGTTTCTGCAGAAACGCTGGCTAGAGCGGGCGTTGACAACAATGCAGCAGCAACAAATATAAATAAACTTCGCAGCATAAAGATTTCTCAAAGTTGGCCAAAGGGTGCGTAGCCATACCTGATGAGCTACGTAATTTTACAAACTGTAACAAAAAGTAAGGTCATTTGGGCTGATTCACAGTAATTCTTTTCTAAACGCTTGATTGTACGGGCTTTCTTGCGGCCAGTTTGATTTTGAGAGCGCTGTTGCGCAGGCGATTATTGAGTGAATTAAATCTAAATTGCAGTGGTGATTGGCGTGGGAGAGCGAACATAGCAGTGCGCCTGCTGTTGATGGCGACGCTTGGATAGGGGGCGGCAAGTACCCACCATTATACCCACCACTTGGCTGTAGAAAGTGGTGGGTAGCTATGGATTGGTGTGGACTTGATGAATGCTGTAAGCCTTGATTT
>CANRHT010000299.1 GCA_947630465.1 uncultured Pseudomonadaceae bacterium | reverse complement strand
GGTAGATTTCACAGCACCAGTTACTAAAGAAGATAACAAGGATGTTACTTTACCAGTAGTCGTTGCACCTGTAGAAGTAGCAAAACCAGTAGAATCAAAACCAGTAGAGTCAAAACCAGAAGTATCAAAACCAGAGGAAACTAAACCAGAAGTATCAAAACCAGAAGTATCAAAACCAGAAGAAACTAAACCAGTGGAATCTAAGCCAGAAGAAACTAAGCCAGAAGAGTCTAAACCAGTTGAAGAGGCACCTGAAGTACCAGTAACGCCTGAACAACCTGAAGAGCCTGGTAAAGAAACACCAGTAACACCTGAAGAGCCTGGTGAAGAAGTACCTACAACACCAGAAGTACCGGTAACACCTGAAGAGCCCGGTGAAGAAACACCAGTAACACCTGAGCTACCTGAAGGCGATACAGTTATTAAATCACGTAAAAAGTTGGAAACAATTCGTGAAGTATTATCAACTGAAGGTATTTTTGACGGGTATGACAGTGAAGAAGTAATTGAAGGCGAAATTTCAGTGGAAGAAGAAGTACGTAATTGGGAAGCAGAATTAGAGGGCGAGTGGACGACTGAAACAACAACAGAAACAGTAATCGAAACACGCATTGAGCTTGTACCACATACACGTATTGAGCAACAAGAGCAAGAAGTAGAAATTGGGGTAGATGAAGAAGGCAATCCAATTACAGAAATTCAACTTGTAGACGTAGAAGTAGTTGAGATGGTTGAAGAAGTAGTTGAAGAAGAGGTTGAGCGTGAGGTAGAAAAACCTGTTTACACACCAGGGCCACTACAACTTTATAACTTGTTATTAACTAACACACGTCAAACATTTGATAAGATTTTTATCTATGACAGCAAAGTTTCAGAAGGCGTAGAAATTGTAGAGCAAGAAGGAGTAGACGGGGTAACATCCGATCAATTCTTAACAGTTACACAAGATGGGGTAATCGTAGATGAGCAAGAAGATAGTTTTGTATCAAGCATCTTACAACCACAAATCACACGTATTGGTACACAACGACTATTGGCAGAGAAAATCGTCTTGAATGAACACACAGTAGAAGAGTTTGCTATTATCGAGCGAGCAACAAAAGACTTGTATACAGACGAGACTGAAATCGCACAAGCGGGTGTGAACGGGATTACAACAGTAGTAAAAGAGCAAGTAAAACTGGCAGATGGCAGCATTGAATCAGACGTTATTACAAAAACAAACAAACTGGACACACTCGACCAAATCGTCTTAGTAGGTACAAAACCAATTCATTCAACAAGTACAACACATGAGCGTGAAGAGTTAGACGTAGAAGTAAAAGAAGTATTTGTAAACAGTGAAGAAGAATATACAAAAGTTATTTCAGAAGGAACGCCTAAAGTATTAGAACACACGTATACCATTAATTATGAAAAGGGTATTCAAGTTAGTTCAGTATTAGCAGGCACAAAAGTTATTTCTGAAGGGACACCAAAAGTAATTGAAGTAGGGTTAGCGAACGTAGAAAACCGTACACGCACAGAAGTAGAGGGTATTAACTTTAACACAGTCAAGCGTGACTCTAACAAACTAGCTAAGGGTGAAACGAAAGTAGTCCAAGCGGGTCAAAAGGGTGAAACAACGATTGTCTTTAACGAAACCTATGTGGACGGGGTATTAGCAGACACAACAGAAGTCAGCCGCACAGTAACAAAAGAAGCGGTAGACGAGGTAGTAGAAGTTGGTACGGGTATTGAAACAAGTAAAGAGCGTAGTGTGGACACACCTATCAAATATACAACCAAAGTAGTCAAGGACGATACGCTTTACATTGGGGATACAGTTATTCAACAACAAGGTAAAGACGGGTATGTGCGTGAAACATTCAAGGACAATTATGTAGATGGTAAGTTGGTAAGTTCAGTGTCATTAGGCAAAACAACAACGAACCCAACAGAGCATATTATTCGTGAAGGTACAAAGCAACGTCCGGCAGAACTAAGTGAAGCTGTATTAGCAGAAGTACGTTTACACTTTATGGATATGGTTAATGAGGAACGTGCGTCATTGGGTCTAAACACTTTAGCCACAAATGACACGTTACGAGAAGGCACCCAAATCCGAGCAGAAGAGATTCAAGACACTTTATCACACACACGCCCAAATGGTGAAAACTTCCGAACAGCTTTTAACTATTTAGCCGAGGACACATCTGTATTGTACTATGTATTGGGTGAGAACATTGCACAAAACTATACAAATGTTAATCTGAATGAAACCTCAGAGGAGCTGGCACGTAAGATGTTCCAACAGTTCAAAGACAGTCCAGGGCATTACAGTAATATGATTAATCTAAATTATGTAACACATAACTTTGAATTAACACAAGCAGAGAATGCGCCAGGGAGTTCATATGTTTTATACTATGGGGCACACATTTTCTCTACCAAATAAACAAACATTTTTAACAAATAAATCAGGCATCTAGGCAGAAACGCTTAGGTGTCTTTTTTTGTCTAATTTGAAACCTACTACGCATCAGGGTATAATAGGGGTATGGTGTAACGTAAAAGGGGTTAAAAACAGGTATCTTTTAGCGATTTGAAAATTAAAACGTAACCAACTATACTCAATATAGGAACAAAACAGTAAGACTATTTAAGGCAGAAGATAGTAGGGTAAACAATCACAAGTATACAAAATAGGAGGGGATAAAATGGCAAAGGTAACAAAGAAATGGGTATCGGAGTGTGTAAGGAAGTTACCGGACAGTGTGGACGTATACCAAGGGGACGGGGTAGAGTTAAAGATACTGGGGTTATTCAATGAGGATTGGACGGAGGTAGGGCTGCATTTACGAGGGGTGAAGGTGGCACCGATTATCGGGAGTGCGTTAAAAACAAAGCAATCACCGGACGATAATCGTGCAATATTATTTGAGTGTAATCTACCGTATCGGAACTTTTATCCAAATGGCAAACGGTTATCCTATCAAGATTTAGAAACAATTTTATATAGTTATTTTAACAAAATGGTAGAAGAAGCAATTAAGCAATACAAAAAGGAGGATGGGGGGCAAGAAACACCTCAATTAAGCGATATTTACGTAGCAGTATCGGGGTATAATTCAACACGAGCCACCTTTTATCTCAAATACCGTGAGACGGATAAGACAATCTGGTTAATACCCTTATCAAAAGTGATGTACAGCAGTGAAGATGATCCACAAAACGGGAGGGTTGTACCTTATACCCAAACAATAAATGTAGATGATGTCATAAGGCGTAGTAAGCGCTCCGATAATGGGGTTCGTATTAACGATTACAAGACAGCCTATCCATGGGACGGCAAACCTGTGCAGGAATATAGTGACTAACAGGTCTAGTATAAATATAGAATATAAAGGGGTTGGGGTTTATTAACACGTTACTAAAAAATAAGGCATTACAGAAGCAACTCATAACATTTATTATAATAGGGGTAGGGGCAACAGCGATTGATTTTGGTATTTTGGCACTCTTACTCACCCCACTTAGCAGTCATTATCTTATGGCATC
>CANRHT010000298.1 GCA_947630465.1 uncultured Pseudomonadaceae bacterium | reverse complement strand
TCGGGTAAATCAGCCTCAGCTTCAAGGTGCGTGACAATATCATTCAATAAAGCTTGCAATTTTTTAGCCGCAGCTAAACCTTGCTGATCTTTATGAATCTGCAAATTCCCGTAAATACTGACTCGATCAAGATCATTTTCTAAAGTCAAATCATAAATTGCAGTTGATTCGGTGCCTTGTTGAAATGCTTTAAACATTGCGCGTCTCTTTTTTTAACTTATCGGCGAAATTACTTCTACTTTACTCATTTATTTGAGTAACTGTAGTAAGAATTGCACAATTTCCATAATAATTTTTAACAAACCTGAACTTTCTGTGCTTTGTGGCTGTGGTTCATTTGCTTGCTGTGCTTGTGGTTGAGCCTGAATTTTAGCCAAGACTTCCGCCATGGTTCCTTCATAACTGGCACTTGGTTTAAACAATTGTTGCGTAGCGCGAAGGTCCTTTTGAGCAACGGATGCAGCACATTTACTCTTTGTATCTGTGGTGTTTAAGGTAACCGCTTGATTGGCTTTGACATCAATTGCTTTGAGCGGCAAATTGTAAATTTTGCGTTTTTCGCTGTCTTTTAAGGTTGGAAATAGATTAATCCCAATTTTTTCTTCAAGCGCACAAATACTTAACAGTTCCACCTGTGGTTTTGGCTCGTTCATATCATTACTGACATAATACGCACCAATTACCCCACTTTGTGGTGCATAAATGGCTTTATAAGTGGCTGTAGGTACTAATAAACCATTGCCCAAACGTTTGATGCTTTTGCCTGAATATTCAGGGCCTGTAATCACATAAACGTCTTGCTGTTGTTTAGTGACAAGAGCACGCACCCCTTGCTCAATTGCAAGCCAAACTTGTTGATTATTTTGTGGGGTTTGCGGCACCATATTGGCTAAAGAAAAGCTGTCATATTGAGATGCTCTGGTTGGCATATCAGCATTGGGGGCTAAGCCTCCTCGGTCATAGCCCGAACCACGATAATCTTTTAAAGTGGCGCGTGCACCTTGAACTAACTCTTCTTCATGGAAGTTGTCGTTTCGTGGAATTTTTGTGCTTAAACGTTGAGGGGTTAAATATTCTGCTACCCAAAAGGAGCTTTTAGAAATGCCTGAATGCATGGCATTAAACCCATTTAAACATAAAGCCGTGGTGTCTTTTTTTAAGCTGTCACGCTGCAATTGTGGTGCAGTTTCTTGATAAAACTGATCTAAACAAGGATTAGGTAAGGCCTTGGCATTAGCGTATTGCATTACGCTCATAATCCACAAACCGTATACTAAAAGCTGCCTTAAGTTCTTCATTAATATTTCAACTCAAAGATTAAATTATTGTGATAACTACTCTTTTTGGGAGCTATACATTTATTTTTTTAAGAACTTACTTACTAGATAACCTAGGCTACCTAACAAAATTGCCAATATAATTTTGAACAAATCTATGCTTTGTGGCTGTGGCTCTACAGGCTTCGGTTCTGTTGGTTGTTTTTGCAGCTCTACAGCTTTTGGCTCAGTGGTTTGTTGTTCTTGTGGTTGAGCTTCAATTTTAGCCAAAACTTCCGCCATCGTTCCTTCATAACTGTCACTTGGTTTAAACAATTGTTGCGTGGCGCGAATGTCCTTTTGAGCAACGGATGCAGCACATTTACTCTTTGTATCTGTCGTGTTTAAGCTAATCGCTTGATTGGCTTTTACGTTGCTTGCTTTGAGCGGCAAATTATAAATTTTGCGTTTTTCACTGTCTTTTAAGGTTGGAAATAAGTTAATCCCAATTTTTTCTTCAAGCGCACAAATACTTAACAGTTCTACCTGTGGCTTTAGCTCGTTCATATCATTACTGACATAATATGAACCAATTACCCCACTTTTTGGTGCATAAATGGCTTTATAAGTGGCTGTAGGTACTAATAAACCATTGCCCAAACGCTTAATGTTTTTACCTGAATATTCAGGGCCTGTAATCACGTAAAGGTCTTGCTGTTGTTTAGTGACAAGGGCACGAACACCCTCTTCTAGCTCACGCCATACTTGTTGGTTATTTTGTGGGGTTTGCGGCACCATATTGGCTAAAGAAAAGCTGTCATGTTGCGCAGCTTTGGTTGGCATATCAGCATTTGGAACCATATGACCGCGGTCATAGCCCGAACCACGATAATCTTTTAAAGTGGCGCGTGCACCTTGAACCAACTCTTCTTCATGGAAGCTGTCTTCACGCTTAATTTTAATGCTTAGACGTTCAGGGGTTAAATATTCTGCCACCCAAAAAGAGGTTTTAGACACACCTGAATGCATGGCATTAAAACCGTTTAGACATAAAGCCGTGGTGTCTTTTTTTAAGCTTTCACGCTGCAATTGTGGTGCAGTTTCTTGATAAAACTGATCTAAACAAGGCGTCGGCTTGCTATTGGCAGCTGCCATACTTGATGTGGCAGCACTTGCCAGTGCTAAACATAAAATGCGAGAAAAAGAATTAAACGTTGCCATGTTAAACATCAATGTCAGATCAAAAAAGAGCAAGCAGTATAGGCTGAGCATGTCTGAAAAGCTATCCTAAGCCAACTGCGCCACCAGCCACTGTAACACTGCAAAAAACCATGTCAAAAGCTTAGCCTTTATACGCTCCAACCATGGCGTTGCAACAAATTCAGAGGCTTGCTTTTGCTGTGCAACTTGCGCTTTTAAACTCTCGGCTTCGCATTGGCTGGTACTGTCCCAATAGGCATATTGCCAGTCAAAATCTAGATCAGCTTGCATCGGGAGTTGGTACACATCACGCTTTTTTTCAGCGCCTAACTGTGGAAATAATTGCATGCTGAGTTTTTGTTCTAAAGCACAAATACTCATGTATTCAATCTGAGGATCGGCCTTTTGATGATCTAAATAATACGCACCCATCACCCCAGTTTCTGGTATATACAGCGCTTTATACAAGCCACGTGGTAACCATACCTTTTCAGGTGTTTTTTCTATAGGCAGCGTGCTGTAATCCGTGCCTGTAATCACATAAATATCTTGATAATAATGCTGACTTAAACTTGCTAAACTCTGGTCAATTTTCTGCCATTTTTGTGCTTGCTTTAAAGACTGAAATGGCACTTGCAACCATGTTTGAAATGCGTGATGACTTGAATGAGCAAATAACAGGTTTGCATAAGCATAATTTTCGCTGTAATGATCTTTAACATGTGCTTGGTGATAATTTGCGATGTTTGGAAGATTCAGCTTGGGATTAGAATTTTGGGGCTTGGCACTTAAATATTGCGCCACCCATAATGGAGTTTTACTAATGCCCGAATACAGCAGCATAGTTTGATTACCACAAGCACGATAAGTATCAAGATACATGTCTTGTTGGTAAAAAATAGGCACTTGCTTGGCATACACAGCAGCATCACAAAGCTGCTGCTCTTGTTGCCACCATGTCCAAATTCTCTCTTCAATCAGGACAATACTAAAGCTTAAGATTGCTACACTCGCAAGCAAAATCTTTAGCCAAAGGTATTTGGAACGAGGAGACACAGGCACAACATTGATCATCAAAAAACCATAGCGAGCGCAAGCTTAACAACCCCATTGCCACAAGTACAGCAAAAAAAATCAGTGCCGAAGCACTGATCTTTTAAAGGAAAACTTTGGCTTTAAATGACAATTTGACTGCCCAATTCCACCACACGATTGGGTGGGATTTTATAAAAATCGCTCACTGGGCTGGTATTGCGTTG
>CANRHT010000297.1 GCA_947630465.1 uncultured Pseudomonadaceae bacterium | reverse complement strand
CTTGAAAATGCAACATGCGAAATATCAAGTGGAAGATTTAATAAATATCCAATAAAAGGTGTTATTCCCAAAAGAATACCAAAAAAGAAGTTCCCTAATATTGAACCATAATGCTCATGTAAATATGTTGCAAATTTTTCTCTATACTTATCGCTTATTAGTTTTTTTAGTAAAGGTTGATGATAGTATCTATCTTTTAACTCCAATAAATCAGCTCTATTGTCAAAATAACCTGAGATTAATCCAGATAAAAAGAGCCATACTCCAGCAATTGCTGCATAAAATAGTGCTATGTTTGGTTCAAGATTTTTTAAATAGTATTTTATATCCTCATCATCTAAGATTATATAACCATTTTTTATAGCTAAATAAGATATCAAAAATGCTACACTTATTGCTAGTATTACATTTCCAGCAATTGCTGAAAATTGAGAACGACTAACTTGAAATATTAAATCAATAATCTTTTTTTGATTTGCCTTATTGTTTTCATCTTGTTCTATCTCTTGTGCTAGTTTTGATGCTGTCATAGCTGGTTGTTTTGTAGCAACAGTAAAACCTAAAATATGTATAAATACAAATCCTAAACCATAATTTAAACTACTTAAAAATGTTTGAGTTCCTATTGAAAATCCAGCTTGAGTGATATTGATTTTTATAAGCGCCATAATAGCTATTATAATTCCAGCTCCAGCTGCACTAAGAAACATTTTAAAATAAGCTTTTAAATCAGTTGCTATATAGTGTTCACCATGTTCACTTGTATAGTTTGTAACACTTCTTGCTACAATTTTTATTCCCTGTTTATATAAATCTATTAATGAATTTTTTTTACTATTTTGTGCAACTGATTCTTTAAAAAAATTTACAAAAATTTCATTTGAATCTTTTGTATCAAAATATTTTATTAATTCTAAGATATATTCAACTCTTTTTATCATCTGAGTTAATCTTTCAAGTTGATATGTTAAATCTATTGAAATACCATTATGAAGAGATTTTCTTTTTAAAGCACTCACTTGCTCATAAGATTGTTGTATTAAAACATCCAACTCCTCTAATTTTGATTTTGTAATTTCAATATTCACAAAATCTGATTGAATAGTTTCTATATATGATGCTATATTTCTTTGTAGTGCTATAAAAGCTGAATCTTTATTTAATAATTTTTTATCAAGCCTAATAAAATTTGAATCAAACTCTTCAGCTGCTATCCAAATAGATAAAATTTCAAGTGCATCTAAAAGTTCATTAAAAAGATGATTTTTTGTTTTTGTTATATTTTTTGAGTTATTAAATAGAGCTTTAAAAAACTCTATCCATATACTATTTTCAATAGAGCAAACCCACTTAAAATCATCTTTTTTATTAAATATAGTTCCAAAAATATAGTTTAAATCACCTTTTTTTGGTGGATTTGGTAGAAATTTATTATAAAACCTCTCTCTTGCCTCATAAGAGAAGTAGTTGTTTGATAAAATCCCAAAATGAACAATATTTGTAGATATTTTTGATTCTATAAAAATTTGATTTATAGAGTTAGATATGTTTTGTGCCAACTCATCTTGTGAGTTAAAAAAATCAATAATCTTATTTATTGAATTTACACTCAAATCAATATCGTCTTTACTTTTTGGTCTAATAAAAGCGATAATATATTTTAACTTGTCAATAATATCAATATCTTCACTACAAATACTCTCTAATAACTTTTTAAAATTTTCATCTATATTCAAACTAAACCTTAATATTTTTATCTAAAACATTATAATTTAAAGTTTATTAGCTTTGGCTATAAATGAGTTTATATAATTTATTAAGTAAAATACGAAATTATAAAAAAAGGAAATAAGTGATTAATATAAAATTAGAGTTAAAAAATGTTGTTGAGCAAACAATGATTCCAGAATCTAAAGCTTTTTTAGATGAGTTAAATGAGCTAATATCAAGCAATAATGCTTGCAATGATGATATTGAAGCAAAAAAAGATATGGAGTCATTTTTACAAGAGTTGAATACTATTTTAAATGCTATTGAAAAAGATGAAATTACAGATGAACAAGCAGCTGATATTTATGAAAAAATCATTATCATGCTACAAGAGCATGAAGATGAGGAGTAAATATCACAACAATTAAATAATCCAACCATGTTCTTTTAAATGCTCTACTCTCATTTTATGAAACTTACTTAATACTTCATGAAACTCAATTGGTTCTTTTGATGCTTTCAAATATGCACCCTCACCTATTTTTGTTTTTTGAATTTTTCTATAAAAAGGAATTGATCCTAATGATTTTATCTCTTCAATATAACTAGGTAACTCAGTTTCATATAATTCTGCAATTGTATGAGCTTCTTTTTTAAATTCTTTAAAATTTACTTTTAATCTTTCGCATAATGGTTTAAAATCATTTGGTCTAATATTTGATTGTTTTCCATTTATAGTTAAATGTGAATCATAACCTTTTGATGTATCATAGAATCCTGTACACGCTACATCATATAAAGGAGCAAGAAAAACTAACTCTCTGTCATATATCAATGATAAATTTTTTGTATGCATGTCTTCATGCTGAATAATTACAGAATAAACATAATATTTCAAAAGCTCCATTCTTTCATGAGGACTTATTAGCTCTTTTGCTATTCTTTCAAAAAGTTTTTCACTAGTTGTATCATACTTGTTATCACTTCTTAATCCCAAAAAAACTGCGAATGTAGATTTAGCATATCTATGTAATCCAAGTCTATCAAATCTTTTTACAATATAGTGGTACTCTTCATCATTTTCATTTTTTACAATTGCACTATATGGAACTCTAAAACCTAATGTATTTTTAGCAAATGACATAAACAAATGTTCATTTAAAGATATATGAGGAAAATAGTTTTCATTGTCTTTATTTGCTTTTGTCTTACTATATGGTTTTAGTATATATGCGTGTGCAGAATCATCTAGTACTATCTTTTTATTATCTGTATCTATATTAACCAATTTTTTATACTGAAATCCAGATATACCGTGAGCTTTTTTTATTTCTAATTTTGAGATATCATAACCATCAGGAAATAGTATCTCATCTTCAATATCCACTACTAAATCTTTTAAAACATTAATTTTTGGATTAGAACCTAAAATTTCATTTAAAGATGATAAATAAGGTGGATTTGAGCTTTTATTCTTTACTATTTCTCTTGTTTTAGTAAAAGACAAATCACCTATGTTATCTTCCAACATTGTTAATATTTGGAATTCATCAGCAGTTCTTGAAGTTGTTTCTAATATTTCTCTATTAATCCCTTCTGGTATATTTTCTTCAAACACTGCAGGGATATTATTAAAATCAAATGGTAATATTTGTAAGTCTAGGCTAGGAATAGGCTTCGATTTGTTTATCAAAAATTCATTATCGTAATAAAACCTATATCTATCACTTAATTTAAATAGAATACCTGCAATTTCATTATCTTTAACAACATAAATAAATTCAAATCTTCTGTAGTTTGAGATAATATCATTAATTGCATACTCAGTTGTAGATGCACTACCTTGAACTATTACTCTGTTGCATTCTATTAGCTCTTTCAAAATACTTTGTAATGTTCTTGGACTAGGTTTATATTTATCTAATTTATTAATTAAAAATTTTAAGCTAACAAATTTATTTTCCATATGTAATTCTTCAAGAATAGCTATAATTATTGGTTTTAACTTCATATTTTTCCTTTAAGCATATTGCGAATATGTTTTATATTATTTTAAGATTATACATTTATTTTAGAAAAAAATCAATATTATATTAATTTATTCTTAATAAGTTTCGCAATATGCTTAAATGATTTTTTATCTGATTATTTTTATAAATTATTGTATTAATTGACTTAATTCGCTAATTAACTTTGAATCTAAACAGAAACTAAATTTTAAATCAATCTACTATGAGTATTGATTGCCCATTTACTTTTTGGTCAGCCATTATCCTCTCCTAAAGTTGATTTTTTTTATTATTAACGTAAATATAGGAACTACATATAATCCATGTATCATAATCTCATAAGATAAAGATGTTATTTTCCCCATCATTAAATTTGGTAAAAAGAATCCGAGTGTAACTATTAAAAGTGGTATTCTAAAAATAAATCTTTTACTAAACTCAAGTAAATTCTTATAATCTTTTATCTCCTTATCATCTGCCCAAATTCTATACACAGTGATAGCACTAAAAATTGTCAATACTATAAATAATATTGTTGTTATTATAGAGAATGTTATTACTCCTGCTATTGGGGGATTAATAAGCTTTGTTATATTCGTATTTGAAGGATTAACAATATCA
>CANRHT010000296.1 GCA_947630465.1 uncultured Pseudomonadaceae bacterium | reverse complement strand
CTTTTGCATCTGTTCTTCATATTTTCCAAAGTCGCAAGTTTCGTGATATCTTAACTGCACTACTTTTCTTAGTTCATTGTAAAATTTGATTTTTTTCTTATAAAGCTTTATTTCATTTTCACTCAAAATATCATCAATTTTTTCACTAGAAAGTGCCAATTTAAAAACACGAGAAAAATGAGATAACCACTCTTTAAAATCATCTCTTTTAGCAATATCTGCTAAAACAACTACATAACTTTCTAAATCATCTTTGAATTTAACATCACTAAAAAGATCTTCTAAATGTGTGTAATAAGTTTTAGCTTTTGCTATTTCACTTCTTACATCTACTACAGCTCCCGTCAGATCTTCTGGATCAAAGCCATCAAGTGAAGCATAGTTTGTTAAAGCTTGATCAAGTTCTCCTAGAAGCCCTCGGAAATCCACAATATATCCATAATCTTTTCCATCATAAAGTCTATTTACCCTTGCAATTGCTTGTAAAAGGTTGTGTTCTTTTAGTTGTTTATCTATATAAAGTGTACTTGCTCTTGGTGCATCAAAACCAGTTAAAAGCTTATCCACAACAATAAGCAAATCTATCTCACACCCGTGGATAAATTCATTTTTTACATATTTTAGATACTCTTCTTCACTTCCATAGTTCTTAATAGTCTCTTGCCACGCTTTTGCAACATACTCTTTATTTCCACCATCCAGTTCTTCATGTTCATTGCTTGAAATTACATAAGCAGTTCGTATATCTCCATACTCTTCAAAAATCTCATAATATTTTATAGCCTCATACTTGCTACTTGTTGCAAACATTGCTTTAAATCCACTATTTGCCATTTTTAGAGTTTTTTTGAAGTGTTCATTGATGTCTAATGCTATAAGCTCAAGTCTTTGCTCACTTGATGCAACTTTTTGAAATCTTGCCCATTTGTGTTGCAAGTCTCTTTTTGCATCATCACTAAGTTCTCTTGTAATCATATTAAATTTTCGCACCAATCCATCTGGGCTAAGTACCTCTTGATCTACAAGTCTTCCCTCATAAAGTAATGGTAAAACAGCTCCATCTTTTACAGCATCATCTATGGTATATCTATGTATTTCGCCACCAAACTTTAAAAAACTATTTTTATTTTTCTCTTTTTTAAGAAGTGGTGTTCCTGTAAATCCAAGATAACAAGCAAGTGGCAAGGCTTTTTTCATAGCATTGTGTAAATCACCACCTTGAGTACGGTGAGACTCATCAACTAGCACAAATACATTATTATCATTGATAACAGTTTTTGAGTTTCTTACCTTTTCAAACTTATGCACAAGTGTTGTAATAACACTTATACCACTTTGAAGTTTCTCTATTAAATCACTTCCACTACTTGCTCTTCCTGCTTTTATATCTGTATTTTCAAAAGTTTTATGAATTTGTTCATCTAAATCAACTCTATCTGTTACAACTATTATTTTTGCATTTGTATAAGTTAGCTTTAGAAGTTTTGTAAGCATAACCATTGTAAGAGATTTACCACTTCCTTGAGTATGCCAAATAAGTCCACCTGCTCTTATACCATCTGTTATCTTTTCTACCCTTTTTAAAGTTTTTTCTATCCCAAAAAACTGTTGATAACGGCAAACTTTTTTAACTTTTTTATCAAATAAAACATAGTGTTTAATAAGTCTTAAAAGCCTTTTCTTTGATAAAAGTGCAAATAAAGTAAGGTCAAGACTAGTTACTTCTCTATTTTGTATCATTGTTTTTAGAGTTTCTTTTGCCTTTTGGTTCTCTTCTTCTTTCCATAAACTATAAAACTTTAAAGGTGTTCCCATAGTTCCATATCTAGCTTCATTACTATTTGCTGCAATAGTTAGTTGGATATATTTAAATAGATGAGGAATTTCATCTTTTTTTTGTTCTTTTTCAAGTTGTTTGATACCATTTTCATAGTTTACACTTGATTTTTTTAGCTCAATTACTACAAGTGGAATACCATTTACAAACACGACTAAATCTGGTCTTCTAGTCTTTGTAATTTCGTTTTGGTTGGCACGATCTACTATAAACTCTTCTGTTACAAAGAAATGGTTATTTTCAATATTTTCAAAGTCGATATATTTAAAAGAGAAACTTTTTTTAGTACCATCATCAAGATTCTCTTCATAGCTAGTACCTAAAAGTAGATGATTAGTGATTCTCTCATTTGCTACGATTAATCCCTCATTTAAAGATACATCTAAGTCTTCTACTGCTTTGGATATATTATTGGCACTAAATTTATAGTTTTGTCCTTTATACTCATAGCTATTTAAAGCATAAAGTCTCTCTATAAGTATCTTTTTTAAAAGTACTGCCGATGTTTTATTTTCTCTAAAAATAAGATTATCTTCTTTGCTTATAAACTTATATCCAAAATCTTTATGGCTTAAAAGATTGATACAGTTTTGTTGTATTACTTGTTCTAGTGTGATGTTATCATTCATTTTAAAATCTCCCAATGTCCGCCTTTAGCACCGCCTATTCGCTGGATAATATTTTTATCTTTTAGTGTTTTAATATGTTTTTCTATTGCTGTTGTGCTGATTCCAAGTTCAGTAGCAAGTGCTGTAATTGCAATTTTTGGGTTATTTTGCATAAGCTTTATTATGTTTTGTTGTGTTTCACCCAACTTTTCACCCAACTTTTCACCCAACCCATTAGGTGAACTTTTATCAGTATTAAA
>CANRHT010000295.1 GCA_947630465.1 uncultured Pseudomonadaceae bacterium | reverse complement strand
AACTTAATAAAAAAAGATGAATGGCAGATTTTAATTAGAATGTTTAGATTAAATATTTTAAATATAAATCAAAGAGACTCTAGAGGAAGAAATGCTTTGTATTTTGCAATTTCAAAATGCAAATACTGTTATATTAAAGATTTAGTTGACTTAAATGTAAGTAAATTTGTCACACCAAATTTATTGGCTTTAAATTTTGCAATATCATTTGATGATACAAAAGCTATTGATGAGCTATTAAAAGCTGGTTTATATATAGATGAAGCCGATGAAATAGGTTCAACTCCTCTTATTTATGCAATTTTATTTGCTAAGCAAAAAAGTATAAATTATTTACTTAGAAATGGTTCCAATATTGAATTTGAGGATTTTATGGGAAATTGTGCAAGAAATCTGCTCAAAATAGTTTAAAATATATATTAAGTTAATTTCTTGATATATCTATTTCAAACTCCAAAATCATATTTTGTGCAAGTTTATTGAGATTGGATTTTTCAAAACTACTCTCAAATCCCATAGATAGATTTAAAATATTTTTATGGTATCGTTTTAGAAATTCTAAAATCCTAGGAGATTTTGTGTGTGGATTATTTATAGTAGCACCAAGAGAAATTAACTCTAAAACCAAATCTTTTTTACCCATAAAAGCCGCATAATTTATAGGTTTTGTTCCAAAACTATCTGGTTGATTTAAAATATTTGGGTTGTATTGATTTAAAATTTTTATATATTTATGCTTATCTTTAAAAATTGCAGTATGTATTAAATTTCTTTGTTTCTCATCTAAAATAGAACTATTTGCACGAAGTTCCAAAAGAAGTTTTACAATATCCTCTTGATTTTTTAAAATAGCAAACTGAAGAGCAGTTAAGCCATCTTGATTAATCTCTTCAATACTAACTCCTGATGAAATTATATTTTTTATTGTACCTAACAAAACTCTTCTATTTTCTACCATTTTTATAGAGTCTTTTTTTAATAAACAGAAGATAATATTATTACCATTTATATCTTTAGTTTCTAAATTCAAATTTTTTAATCTTAAGATTTTAAATAATGAAAAATTAAAATTTAATAAACTTGTAAAAAATAGTGGTTCACCATTTGAATTTAGCTCATTTATATTTATATTATATGTTTTTATTAAACTATCTAAAATCTCTTTGTATTGATTGTTTTCAATCAAAAGTTTTTTGTAGCAATCATTAAAAAATAGTTGATTTTCTAAATGTAAAATTGCATTTATTAATATCTCTATTACAGATTCATCTTCTTTATTTTTATACTCTAAATCAGCACCTTTTTCAATATATAGCTTGATTAAATCAAAGTTTTCAAAACCACTTAATATTAAAATTGTTAAAACAGTAAGTCCATCTATATTTTGTTTATTTAAATTTAATTTTTCTAAATTATTTAATAAATAGTGGATTAAATCCCTATCAAGGGATCTTGTTACATTAAAAAATATTGTCTCATTTTGGTTATCAACTGCTCTAAGATTTATTTTTTGATGTACTAAATTTTTAATAAGTTCAGATTGTGAAACTTTTTTATCAAGTAAAGTTAAATTTAAAAAATAATCAATAGCACACATTAGTATATTTTTATTATCACTATTTTTTATATTTAAGTCAAATCCTAAATCACTAGCTCTTGTAATAAATTCAATCGCATCTACTCCTTTTATTGCACAATGAAATAGATAACTTTTTGATTGATTATTTACAATTGTAGGATTTGCACCTTTATTTAATAAATAAAGAGCTAAATCAATACTATCCAAAGAATTTTTAAGATGTAAAATAGTATTTCCTGAGCTATTTTTATGATTTATATCAATTTTGTTTAGAGATATTATTTTTTTTATTATATTTATATTCCCATTTTTTATAGCATCAAAAAGTATATTCTCATCATTGAAATCTATATTTGTGATATTTATATTTTCTTGTTGGAGTAAAAATCTAATAATTTTATTACTTGAATTACTAATAGATTCTTGAAATAAAGATCTCTTTTTATTATTTAAATGATTTATATTTGCATTGTGTTGAAGTAGTATATTTAATATTTTAGTATCTTTTGAATATATAGAGTAAAATATTGCACTCTCTCCCAAAGAGTTTACTATTTCGCTGTTTATATTGTTTTCCAAAAGCCAAACAACAGAGTTTTCTAAATCTTTTTTACAACAAATATTTAAAATTGGTTCATCTTTAAAAAATAGGGTATTTAAATCAATTTTTAATTTTTTATATATTTTATTTAAATTTATCAAATCTAATTCAGGTTTTTAAAGTTCATTTATTAAATCAATTTTAGAATAACTTTTTAATCCTGATAATAATCCTAGCATTTTGTTCCCATCTCTTTTTTAATATCAAATGATTATATAGTAATTATAATAATTTTATAATTAATTTATAATAACAATCAAATTAGTGTTACCAAAATTAACACTTTTGACTTAAAAAATATTAAATTTAACAATTTAAGCATATAATAA
>CANRHT010000294.1 GCA_947630465.1 uncultured Pseudomonadaceae bacterium | reverse complement strand
AACATGGCATTAAAGAGGAGTTTTTCATCAGAAACTTTTAGTGGTTCTGTTAAAGCGGGTGTTTTCTTTAGAAAGTCGAACATAATCAGTATTCTCTTTTATAGCTCAAAAGTAATTTTTCAAACTGCTCAACAGAGAGAGGTTTATCGAAGTAGTAACCTTGCCCCCAATCACAACCCAGTTCTGCCAGTAGCGTCGCAATTTCTTGAGTTTCAATTCCCTCAGCAAGAGTTTTCAAGCCAAAAATCTTTGCTGTTGAAATAATGGTTTTAACAATGGCGAGGTTTTTCTCATCTTCAAGTATTGACTTGATAAAGTGCATATCAATTTTCAGCACATCCGCACTGATGTTTTTTAGATAACTTAATGAAGAATGCCCCATACCAAAGTCATCAATGGCAATCGCAAAACCTTTACTTCGTATCATTTTTAAAGTTGATATTGCTTTATCGGGATCACGCATAAGCCCTGTTTCGGTAAGCTCAAGCTCAAAATCATTTGGCTCTAGCCCTGCGAGTTCTATCAAAGTTAAAAAACCATAAATTGCAGACTCATCATCAAAGCTTTTCGCTGAAATATTAAGGGCGAGCTTGAAACGCAAATTTTCTTGCGAGAACACTTCTTTTTTCTGCCAACTGCGTTTCAGTTCAATAACACGTTCTAATACGAGATGCGTCAACTTATTGATTAACCCTCGCTCTTCAGCAATTGGAATAAAGGACCCTGGCGAAACTTCGCCAAGCTCTTCGTCTCTCCAGCGCACCAGAACCTCAGCACCGACTAACTTATGTGTTTTTAAACAAACTTGAGGTTGAAGGACGATTCGCAGATTATCAGGATAGGAGCGTAAGGTTCTCTCAAGTTGCTTTGAGATAATTGATTTTTTCTGAATCCTTTCACCCACTTCAATATTAAAATAGCAACTGGGTAAACCGGACTCTTTGGCCATATTAAGTGCTATATTGGCACCTCGTGTTATTGCATCAAAGGTATCCGCATCCTGAGGATATAAAGCAATTCCAGCTCTTGCATTGATACTGACTTCACCCTCTAGGGTTTCGAGCGGCTCAGCGAGAGCTTGTTGTAACCTGTTGACCATTATTGATGCCGCATCGGGATTAGATAGAACGGCTGCAAGCGCAAAAACATCAGAATTTAAACGGGCTAAGGAGTCAAACTCTCGATCTATGTCATTGACGATAGGTAAAGTCTGGCAGTCCTCGTTCTCAAAGATACAACGCACTAAAGTATCTGCACCGCGGATGGTTTTTGCTAATCTGCGACCGACCGCTTGGATGACTGCATCACCCGCTTCGTATCCCATTGTTTCGTTAATATCTTCAAGATTAACCAGGTCGATATATACAATCGCGATGGTATATTGATGTCTCTCTGCAATTTTAAGTAGGTATTTAACTCGGTCAGAGAATAAATTTTTATTAGCCAGTCCCGTTAGCTCATCAAAAAATGCCAATTGCTTGATGCGATGCTCTTTGGCTTTAATGTCACTTAAATCACGCCAAATTACCTGGATAGCGTTTTTTCCAAGGTAGATGACTGGAGTGAGAGTTACCTCTATCGGTAGATGGTGACCTTGTTTAGTGATATGAAGCCATTCAAAACGCTGGTAGCCCTCTGTTGAGGCTTTATTTAAAAGAACTTTGGCGAGCTCTTCGCTGTTGTTTTTACCTTGGTTCAGTAGTGAGAATTGAATAGGCGACAAGCCAATCAGCGCTTTGCGGTCAGACAAGTCAAAAAGTTTTGCGGCTGCATCATTACAATCGGTAATCACAAAATCTGGGCTGATTATGCCCATCGCATCCTCTGATTTATGCAGCAAGTTCACCAAGCGCTTTTCGTTTTCACTTTTGAGTCTTTCATAATCAAGCTGCGCCGAGATGTCTCGAATTATATTGACGACGACTTTTTGGTTAAACGCGGTTTGTACAATCTGCATACTAATTTCTGCAGGATAGATGTTGCCATCCCCTTTGCGATGTTGGGTAACAAAATGCAGCAGCTCCACCTCACCCATTTTGAGCGGCTTCAAAAGCCGATCGAACGATTGTGCATCGTAGCTCGGCTTAAATTCGTAGGGCTTCATAATTTGTAGCATCGCCCAACTCCGCCCAAGTTGATGCTGTGCAGCGAGGTTGGCATATAAAATGTCCAACGTTTCGGCATCAAAAAATAAGACGGCATCAGCGATTTGATCAACAACGCTTTTAAAGCTGGTCAGTTCGTCCTGCCTCAAGCGCTCTTGAGTTATATCCAGTTCAACCGAAATATATCCCAAGTGCTCTCCAAGCTCATTAAACGTAGGGTTGCAACTGATGCGACTCCAAAAGGTCTCTCCACTCTTTCGATATTTAAGTAATTCAATTTCAATGGACTTTTTCTTTGCGACTGCTTTTTGTAACTCCAAAAGGTCAAAGCTGTTAGTCTGCGGCCCGGTTAATGTTGCCCACGGCGATTGACCCGCAAGCTCCTCCAAAGAATAACCAGAGATTCGTTCGAAGCCAGCATTACACCAAGTGATGTTGTAATCACAATCTAAGATCATTACTCCGTTCACAGTCTGTGTAGCAACTAATGCAAGGCGGGCGTTATCTTCCAGTGTCAGAGCAAGTTTATTTTTAATCTCTCTTGCTTCAGACAGCGATTCCAAGGTTTCGAGGATGGGGTTCAGTTTCTCAACGTCAGATTGTTCATAGCCATTGGCTGCGTTAGCCAGACCGACCATGCCAATCAACTTACCATTATGTTTAATTGGTAATCCAAGGAAGGAGGAGAGCTTGGGATGACCATGTGGTGTGCCACCAGCACGAGAATCATCCTGAGGATTGTTTGAGATAACAGCTTGGCCGGTTGTTAATACTTCACCCAGTAAATTGTGATGATTATGGAACTCTAAGCCATCCGCCTTACTTCTTTCATATAGCTCACGGGTTTCATGATCCCAGCTGATATTTGTCAAGACGCTGGCCTTCAGATACGGTCGTAGTTGCGAGTCTTCCCGCACCTCACCAATCAAACCGAACTGACTATCTGTCAGAGCGATGAGTTCATTAAGTAAAAGGCTAAGTGCACTGTCATACGACTCATTAAGTATAAAAGCGCTCTGAATCTTAGCGATGGCATTGCTGGTACGAATTTGAAAATCGTATTTGTCAGAAATCTGCTGCCTGGACTGCTCAAGTGTCTGGTGGCTAGCGTACATGTAGGCGTCAAAGGCGAGGGTGATATCCAGTAGCGCCACTTTGTAGAGCGCAGTTAACGTTGGCTCGATACGCTCCATATCGCTATTCAATATCACACTGACGAATTTACAAACGAGATCTAAGTAAACACCGTAAGCGCCAATATACCATTGCGGCGTCAAACCAACCCTTTGGTGCGCAATGCCCACTCTAATACGATCTTGGGCGTAGTCGAATCCATAATCGCCGGCAGTTAATTTCCTAAAGTACAGTTTTTGTATTTCTTGAAGTTTGCTCATCAGGTTAACGTCATGCAGCATCTTCGATGCATGGTCAAACTTTAAAAGATGCTGATAAAAAGCATGAATAAGCTCATTCTCATAGGCATAAAGTGGTTTATGAATGGCTTCGAGCAATTTAATTTCGGTAGTTGAAAGATTAATAAGAGCTTTACGCTCATCAAAAGAGACGGGGTTGATGTTTAATCGCTTTAATACTTCTTCCACTCTCATAGCGCACCTGTCTTTACTTCATTAACAACCAGTGATTGATTGCTTGTAATAATTCATCGGGATGAAACTTAGCGATAAATTGGTCTGCGCCGACTTTCTTAACCATAGACTCGTTAAACACACCACTTAATGAAGAGTGCAAAACGACGTGAATATCTTTCAAAAGTGGTTCAGATTTAATCGCGGATGTTAGGGCCTGTTGACGTTTGCCCGTAAGTCATTGAAAAAAAGAAGCAAACTCGTAATATTTAAGTTCCTACACAAAAA
>CANRHT010000293.1 GCA_947630465.1 uncultured Pseudomonadaceae bacterium | reverse complement strand
CCTCGTAATGAATCAAGTCCGCGCTCAATCTGATTTGATAGCGAGTTAAGCTCGCTAAGCTTTTCGTTAATCGATGAGATGGAATCACGAATCGCTTTGGCTTGAGCGTTATAACTGTCTCGTACAGCTTTAACCGCTTGCTGCTGCTCCTCACGTAACGCTTTGCTCCGAGCACTCTGCGAATCTCGTAACGCTTTTAACTCCGATGACTGCTGTTCTCGTAAAGCCTGCATTCGCTCTGTTTGTGAAGCCTTGAGATCCGTTAGCTCTTTTTGACGCGCCTCAGCCACAGACTGCGCCAACTCAGCTAACGCGTTTTGTGTTGTCTGCTCCACGTAACGGTAGTAGTCATCCGCTTGCTCTGCTGTGCTTAATAAAGCCGCAAACATTTCCTGACCAGCTGTTGTCGTTAAATCAATCGAGTCCATCATGCCGCGAAAGCCATCGCGAGCCGCAGGCAATGCTAAACCAAGCTCATTCAAATCGTTAACAAACACTCCGGCACCAGCAATAAAACGCTCTTGCTCGGTGAAAAAGTTCTGATAGTAGCCGCCTAAGCTGCTGGCAAATGCATCGATGCCGCCTGCCATTTCAGCAAGCACCCTTACCGTCTCTTCGCCCATCTCTATCAAATGATTAAAGGGAAGCGTAGACAAAAGACGCATAAGCTCGCTCAAGTCCTCAGTCATATCGTTTAACTCAAACTCTAGGCCTTCAGCGCCTTCTGTTACGCTGGCAAACGCTCCGGACATCTGAATAAGTTGAACGTATAGCTCTTGACCCGACTCACTCGATACATCAATGGACTCGACAAGCTCACGATACGCATCACGAGTAGCGGGTAGCTCATACCCCAACTCAGCAAAATTCCTAGTTAGATTAGCAATAGCGTGCTCTATACGCTCAGACTCGCTGTAAAACTCTTGGTAGTACACGCCAAGGCCCTGCATCGCTTGCTCTACGCCACCAAACAGCCGCAGCATGGCCGCGGAAGCATCAAACGACAGCTCTTTTAAGTTGCTGAACGGTAACTCATTAAGCGCATTAATAAACGCATTGGTTGATAAAACCACCGCTTGAATCTCGTTGACCATGGCGGCCGCTTGCTCAGCAGACAGCGCACGAACATCAACATCTTTTAATGAGTCACCGATGATGTCTGGCATTTGATCGCTAACGGACTGCCACGCCTCCAACACACTGAAGTACATGTCTTTTTGAAGATTCTCAATCATCTGCTCGGGTGAACCTGACGTCCCTCCATAGCCGTCACCTTTTCTAGCGCCACCGAAGCCAGCCGTCGATCCGTCAGCTAACCGTATGTCCCCACCCGAGAAGACTCCACCGCGCCCTTTTTCACTTGATTCAAAGGCTCCGTGAAAAAAAGCCACCTCTGCTTGAGCGCCCACATCCGCAATAACCGAATTGATGATGTCTACGGTAGAGCCAAAAAGCTGCGTTATCGCTGCCTCAGTTTGCGCACCGCCGTAACCACCACTGGGGCCGCTGTGAAATGAAGCTTGCTTGAGCGCTGGGTCGTAAACAAAACCACCACCAGAGCGAGTTTCACCTTTAAATGCGTTAGTGATAGACGGCAGTAATGCGGCCACCGCCAACCCACCCGCAAGCCAAGGCATGGCTGCTCCAAAGGCAGCCCCCATGCCTGCGGCCCCACCTAAAGAGCCTCCACCTACCGATGCTGCAAAAGCGGGACTTGCAATCGCGCCTGTTCCAATGGTACTGCCTAGTGCTGCAGCACTGGTCAAACCTCCTGTGGCCCCAATACCTGCTAACGAGCCTGTCACTCCCGCAACCGTTCCAGCCATTCCTGCTGAAAAGGATTGCAGCGCACTTGACCCAAACATTTCCCCCAAATAGCCAATCCCATTCGAAAGCGTACTCGTCAGGCCACCAGTAAATGCCGAGTAGGCTGAGTGAGCGCCACGGAGTACATCAAACCCCATTGCCGCCCCTTGCCCTCCTTTCGCATTCGCCGCACCGCCCATGCCAAACATGCCGCCCACGCCCACAGCAACCTGTGCCACAAACGGTTTCATGAACATCTTATAGATTTCATCAGCCACTGCGGTTTTAAACGTCGTGGTCAATGACTTCGTAAACGACTTCCAGCTACTCTTGCCTCCATTAATCATGTCAGCAAAACCACGACGAAATACATCATCAATGCTATCCATCGTCTTTTGCCAATCGCGCTCTACCTCCTTTTGAGTCTCATGGTCAATGCGCGCTGTGTCATGCTCGCCGATTGCAGCGGTTAATTCCTGACGGGCAACAAGCTGTTCTTTCAATAACTGGATCTCTTCTTCTGTTCCCTCTTTACCTTGAAGCTGTGCAATCTGCTCTTGCAACCGTGCTGTAGTAAGTGCTTCAAAAGCCGCTTTACTCATGCCCATCGTCTGAGCTTGATCACGAATCCGCTGAGCCTCATCGCGCGTTTTTTCGGTTGTCTTTTCAATACCGTCTAAATAACGAAGCCGCTCTTTGGCGGCCTCTTCAGTTAATTTATTGGTGCGGACTAGCGCACCCGCTTGCTCATTGAGCGTAGCCAACTCCTCGAGCTTGGCCTTGTTTACTGCTTTAGTCTCGTTTTTAGCTAACTCGCGTAACTGTAACGCCCGACGCTCAAACTCATTTAAACGGGATACTTGAGCAACAGTACGCTCTGTCGCTTCAGCAAGAGCGGTTTCCTCTTGAATACGAGCCTTTAGTCGGGCAGCTTCGGCAGCAAAGGTATTTGTACCAGAGCTACCTTTAGGAGATTTTTTCTCGTGACGTTTGCGAATTTCAGCCTCTTCACGGTAAAAAGCCTCCATGATCGCTTTATAGCGCTCCGTACCCTTACTGAGCCCTTCTGTTAACCTATTTACGTTTTCCCGAGCTTTCTGTAGCTCATGCTCTAAAGTGTTGGGCTGATTCTGCTCTAGGTATTTGGTTTGGTCTTGGGACTGCTTGAGTAGTCTATTTCTCTCCTCAATTCTCTTCTGCTCAAGCTTATCAATAACCTCTAATTTCGCTTGCCCCTCTTCAAAGGCCGATATTTCTAAATTTAAAGCCTCAATATTCTTTTTAACTTGATCAATATCTAGCAACCTTGGCCTACCAGTTTTCTCCCCAGTAGTCACCATTTCATGCAAAAAAGCCTCTTGCTGTCTTAGCTCCTCTCTGAGTCCTGCTAAGACATCAGTTATAGGCTCCTCTTTACCTAGATTTGCAATTCCATCAGATATAGTTTGCCACGTAGCTTGAATGTTCTTCTTCGCCTTAAGATACGCGCTTTCAATAGCTCCAATATTCGCAATAACCTCATTAGCACGAATATTCAATTGCTCAGAATGATGGCGCTGCGCTAATGCCATTGCCTCTTCCTCGCGACCTTGTTCTTCTAGTGCTCGCACTTGCTCATAAACGGAAAAGGTCAAGTGATGGTACTTATCATTTAGCTCTAGTAGCGCTGTAGACGGTGCTTCACCAAGTCGCACAAATTCGCTAATAGTCTGATCTACTGCTTGCCCAAAGGCTTGCTGCATCTGAACAGACGCAAGTGCTACCTCCTCAATCGAATCCGCAGCAATCTTTCCTGTACGCGCTACATCTTGAACTACTTTAGCTGTGTCGGCGGCATACGCAATGCTCTCTCCAATACTACGAGACATCGCCGTTAATCGCTCCGTTGTAGTACCGGCCGCGTTTCCCGTCAAAGCCAATGAACGATTAAACTCTTGGTTTTCTCGATAGCTTTGGTAATACATATAGCCTAGGACACCTACCCCAGCTGTCACAGCACCTATTGATACCCCAACACCAGATAAGGCAAGAGACAAAGCACTCGATCCCCGAGCCAACTGAAACACAGAGGCTTGCGCTTGAGTCCAGTTGCCCGAAGCAGCAGCACGACCAAGATTTAATAAATCACGCTGAGACTCCCTAGAGTTAAGGCCTAACCGCTTAATCATCTCAGATGCAAAGCCTGCGCCCTCACCAATTTCCTTCAGCTGCTTTTCAACTATTTCGTTACGCTGAGCACCAATCTTAGCCAGCGTTTCTGCGTATTTTTCCGCCTCAATCACGCCTGCACGAAACGTTTCATGTAGTTTTTTCTCTGCCTCATCAAGCTTATTTAGCTTAGACTCCAAGGGGTCAATCGCAGCCAGCAGCTTACCTAAACCGTCTTTTAGCTTTTTTTGCTCTTCGGCCATTTGACGTACAGTGCTTTTGTTTCTTTCCGCCGCCTGCATAGCCGCCACTTCAGCGCTTGCTATTTTTGTGTAGGCACGAGCACGCTCAAGCGACTGGTCAATATGACGGCGCTCCGTAACCTCAGCTGCTTTAGCCGCCTTATCCAGCTCCTTAAACTGTTTGACCTGCTGCTTTGTAGCGCCACCTAACTTTTCTGCGGCTTTCTCCGCTTCCGCTGAAATTTGCGCCAATTGCTCTAAAGACTTAATGGCAATAACGGTTTCAGAACTATCTACCGCTAGGTTTAATTTTGCTATATCACTCATGGCGATTTTCCATAAAAAAACCCGCCGAAGTGGCGGGCATAAGACTCAGTTCTTTTATTATCGATCGATGGCTTCTAGTGTTCCGCGCACCCCTTGGTCGATGCAGGACTTAAAAGCCTCTCTTAAAGCAGGGTCATCTAGCCCTTCAAGTTGGTAGCCCCTCTTGAATGACTCAATAAATGCTGGCGGTAGATCAGGGCGTCCCCTAAAGAACTCTTCCATCATGTCCTTTAAGTGCTTAGACTCATACCCCTTTAGTGTTTGATTTAACTCCTCAAAGCAAAGGTAAGCCTTTGTTTGCATAGCGCCGACCCCTAACTCAATACCGTCCCCAAAATCATCAGCCTGAGCCCCTCCCCAAGCCAAGCCCAACCCAATCGCCACAACAGCTATCACTTTCTTCATATCTCTCTCCGCATTAATTAATACGAAGATAGTACCAACAAAAATAGCCTGCACGATGTAGGTCGCAGGCACAAAGCCACATTACACATTGCCGCTTCGTATCCAATCGGATACAATGATCCATATGAACTCAATCAACAGAACGGAAAAATTCAGCCAATGGCTAACCGCTCTCAAGGACGTAAAGGCAAAGGCCAAAATAATCACTCGCATTAGGCAAGCGTCACTAGGTAATTTCGGTGATACCAAGCCCCTAAGCGATGGCGTATCTGAAATGCGCATTCATTTTGGCCCCGGTTACCGTGTGTACTACGCCCGTGAAGGTCGAACCGTTTACCTCTTGCTTAGCGGTGGCGATAAGTCTAGTCAAGACAAAGACATCAAAGCAGCCATAGCAATGTGGAAACGAATCCAAAAGGAACTACTATGACAACTATTCAAACCGCACCTTTCGATGCCGCTGAGTACTTAGACAGCGAAGAGGCTATTGCTGCTTACCTTTCTGCAGCTCTAGAGGAAGATGATCCAGCATTATTCCTAGCAGCGTTAGCCGATGTAGCCAAAGCTCGCGGCATGACGCAAATGGCTAAAGATGCTGGCGTAGGCCGTGAAAGCCTATACAAAGCGTTAGCGCCTGGTGCTAAACCACGCTATGACACCGTACTAAAACTAGCTAAAGCGGCTGGAGTTAAGTTTACGGTTGAGCCTGCCCATGCTTAACCCATAAAAAAGCCCCTCGATTGAGGGGCTTGGTGTCTTTCTGATTAACTAGCGGTCTTAGGATGCAAAAAAGCGCCGAAGGGGCGTTTTGGGTCAGCTACTCAAAGAAACTTTTGCAAATAAACAGAAGCAAAGACTTCACTAGTCATTTCTTTAGATTTACCATGTACACAATAGTCTGTGTGGGCATTACACAGCCTATCCCACCACTGCTGATAAAATATAAATTTTTTGGGAGGAACATATTCCCTCATAAGCATATAGCTTTTTATGCAGTTATAAAACTTCCCAGCTATTTGCCCAATCATATCACTGTCTGCGGGGTAAGTTAGGTGGGCTTTCAAGTATGGAAGTGTATACATGTACTCTAAAATATCTGCCTTCCAAAGTAGAGTTAACCTCTCCCTTTCTTGGGTTTTCCAAGACCTGAGCGCTAAAAGAGCTATAAAGCAAGTACCAAGAGAGCTAAGTGCCGCTATTGCGGTGGCCAATGCTGAAAACGCAGCCCAGCCTGTGGTATCAAACCAACCCTTAATGATAGAAAAAAAAGCATACTCGCTTACTATAAAAGCCAAAAATAGCAAAAACAATACTGCAAAAACGCCTGTCCCAATCATCAGTATCAAAACCGCATTCCAAGACCAAGCAATCACTCTATCACCCACGTCCTTCTCCCATAAAAAAATCACCCAAAGATGATACCCTATAGCCAAAACAAATACATGTAACAGGGGTAGAGATGAAAAGAGTCTTGAGTTGGCTTGCGTTAGATCATAGATCCTTGGGACATCAGCCACTATTTTGGGTTGCGATATTTTTGCCCGTCACCTTATTCCTTTTCTTTGGCTGTTTAAGCTGGATAGGATCAAGTCCACAATGGAATTACGAGGGGTTCAATCACTTTATTGATAGAAGCAAGCTTCCTTTAGGGTTCCTTACTCTATCAATTCCATTCACCGCTTTAGTGACATCAATGCACCGTTCTATACAAACGGCGAAGCAGATTGAACACAACGACCAAAAACAAAATGATGAAACTCAAAAATTAACTAAAGAAACTGCTGCTCATTATTTAGAAAAAGCTTTTGAAGTTTTGGAGGAGAAAAACACTTTCACTAAAAATGATAGAGCCTGGATAAATGCTAGCAACCTTTTAATTGAATACAAAAAAATAAAAAAGCAGATTACTAGCCATGTTTATAGAAGCCAGCTTCAAGCGGAAGAAGATTACTGGCGTGCTAAATTTGAGATTCTTCTCAGTTTTATAAGATACCAAGACTTAGAGCTTCTAGAAGAAAATAAAGTCCATGCATCTATGCTATTTGTAATAGCTGAAATTACAACCTGGTCAAATCAAGACCCTGACAGCACGGCCAAAAGCAAGGGAGATGATTATTTCAATGAATTTATTGAAAAGCTAAATCGTAATCCACCCCTGAGAGACTTTATTGATTCTAGACAGCATAAAATCAAGTCTCATCGCAACTATATGCACATCATTCAATCAATGAAAATGCTTTCTCCAGAACAAATTTTTGAGGAAGCTGTTCTAGCAGGCCCTTCAGACGACCCCGTCGTCACAAAAGAACGCAAGCGTCGAGGTTTAGAGTAAAAACAAATAAAGCCCCTTCACGGGGCTTATCACATACATATAGAGAACTATAGACATTAACTAGCAACGTAACCAGTTTTTGAATTTTTTCGCTACCACCCTAATCATGCCCTTTATGCTCCAAAAATACACAGGCTCTTGCTTTTCCTTATCTAGCTCACACCACCTTTCAGCCATTTGGCAAAAATGATTGTAATAACGGCCATCTTCCTGCTTTTCTTTTATATATGGGTAAAGCTTAGTATGAGTGTCAATAACAAAGCCTCTATATGATCGAAATAGCAACTTCTCGTCATAGACTTTACTATCCACCCCAATTGAAACCCTCTCAAAAGCATTTAAGACAATCCTTATGTCTTTAATTGCCTTGACCTTGTCTTCTGGCTGCCCGTCTAATGTATCAATTTCTGCAAGTTCGGCCAACCACTTCGCGTCTTTGTGTTTTGCTACAGCAGCAACATTAACCATCAACGCATGCATTCTCTCACTAGCTAAGTAGTTGTTTTGCAAATCTATAGAGTTTTTTGCTCTAGCTAGTTTTCTTTGTATTCTTAAGCTAAAAAAAGCAAGTAGTGCTGAAACAACTAATATAGGAAGAGTTGGATGATTTCCTAAGTATTTCCACATATTGTCTCCATAAAAAAAAGGCACCTTAATGGAGTATATAGTGAACTTTATGTACTTC
>CANRHT010000292.1 GCA_947630465.1 uncultured Pseudomonadaceae bacterium | reverse complement strand
TTGTGTGTAGGCTTCTTCATTTGGAAATTATATCGCTGAAAAACCCTTTACAGATAGGTTTGTGCAACAAAGCCCTTATATTAATCAGTCTATTGAAAATAAAAAAAATATATTACATAATAATTTACTAATACTAAAAAATATCTGCTATTAATAGCAACTCATATATTTTATTGAAATTTGAAAAAGCCATGAAACTATTAGCATTAATAAGCGTCGGATTAGTAGCTACATATTATTATCGGAATATAAAAACAAAGCCCAACTCTACAAAAAAAGAGGAAAAAATACTTGAAAATACGAATACCAATTAAATTATCCAGCGTTAAATTTTTGATCCATAAGAATCTTGAGAATATTATGAATAATGGCATTTATTTTCTTTCATTTAAAAGCCAAGATAAAGATTTTGGCACCGGATTATTAATAGTAGATAACGATAAAATTTATGGTGGAGATTCGTTTTATTCGTACAAAGGTACCCTTGAATCCAATATACTAATTATAAATCTTTTTAAACATACGGCTACATCGCATTTGTTTTTTGGAAGTCATGATAAAATAAAGCTAAATTTGATATGCCACTCTGAATTGGGTGGATATCTACTAACTGGAAATGTTGAGAATTTACAAACAGTCCAACTAGTGGTTCATGCTAAATTTATTGGTCAATTACCCTAGTTTGAAGTATTCCCATATAAAATAATAGAAGCTCTCGCAATGAGGGCTTCTTCTATTACGGATTAAAAACACTTTTTCTTTCGCACGACGATTCACAATATCCTGCAACACTTTCCTAACGCCTTTATTCCATACGGTGAACTGATCAGATGCACCTTTATAATCATCTGTATTGAGCTTCTTGTGGCAAACCCCATTTTTATGTTTAAACATTGAATCCTATATGTTTTCCTGTTGGCAGTTCTACGTCAATACGAAGCTTGCAGCCCATTGCTTCGACGTACTTCTTCATTGTCGAAATTTTTAAGTCATTACCACGATTTTCAAGGGCAGAAAGAGATGGTTGTTTAATTCCTAAAGTCGCAGCGAGTTCTTTCTGAGATATTTCTAGCTCTTCACGAATAAGATAAAGTTGATTTTCTAGAAGTAACTCATCAGCCATTTTTTGAATACGAGCTTGGCTCTCTGGAGAGCGGCTAGCTAATAGTTCTTGCAAGGTTTTAGCCATCAAATTTTTCTCCTAAAGTTAAGAGATGAAGTTCGTCTTGCTGATCTGCAATTGTCAGCATCTCTGTATAAAAACGCTTTTTACCACTTTTGTCACCAATACAAAGCACTATAGCTTGTCGTAATGGGTCAAACGCAAAAAATGCTCTTAGTGGCTTACCTCGATGTTGAACACGTAGTTCTTTCATATTGGTAAATTTAGAGTCATAAACGGTATCTACTAAGGGACGACCTAAACTCGGTCCTTTCTGTTGTAGCACAACTAAAGCAGCTAAGACTTTTTCTTGAGTTGATTCATCTTGTTTTTCAAGCCATTCATTAAACAGATCCGTTGTAATGACTGTCCACATATCATAACCATAATATAGATTATAGTCTATATTTTAGATCTGTTTGCACTATTTTGCAAATATAGATAGAAAATTACATGATGATAGATAGTGCTCAAAAAGCGATGCGAATTTCGAATAACAGCCATTATGTTAAATGAGGCGGATTTATTTAATCCGCTTACCATTTTTATCGATGATTATTTCACCATCCTCTTTGATAAAAGCTCCTAATTGAGGCGCAGACAAAATATCTAAAACGAGTTCAGATGGTCTACAGAGTTTTACGCCTAACTCAGTCACTACAAATGGACGATTAATTAAAATTGGATACTCAAGCATAAAATTAATGAGCTGTTCATTTGTCCAGTGCTGCTGATCCAAGTTGTGAGCTTCAAAAGGTTCCACGTTTTTGCGAATAGCTTCACGTACAGAGAGACCTGATTTCTCAATTAAATTAATGAGTTCACTTTTACTTGGAGGGTTGAGAAGATACTCAATAATTTCGGGTTCTTCTCCGGTATTTCGAATTAGCGCCAGTGTATTTCTTGATGTTCCGCACGCTGGATTATGATAGATCTTAACTTTTGATGACATTGGACTTACTCAGGACTTTATAATATTGCATTTATATATGGATATGCGTATATTCGCAATAGCATATATAAGAGTATAGATTATGGATCAAGCAGATTTCTTTAAATGCCTATCTGACCCGACACGTCTAGATATTTTAAAAATTATTTTAGAAAGACAAAATGTATGTGTTTGTGAAATCACAGACATATTACAACTGAGCCAACCTAAAATTTCTCGTCATTTGGCTTTACTCCGTAACCTTTCAATTTTGCTAGATGAGCGCAAAGGACAATGGGTGTACTACCGATTAAATCCTGATTTACCAGAATGGGTAAATGCAGTTCTCAATGTTTTAAATGATGAAGTACTGAATAAACCTGCGAGCAACTTATCTATCTCTATGCAATGCGAGTAATTCAATGTCCGCATCAAAGCTCTCATTCTTAGATCGAAACCTAACTCTATGGATTTTCATTGCCATGGCATTAGGCGTAGGTATTGGGGTGTTTTTCCCCCAAACATCTGTTGTATTAGATCAATTAAGCATTAATTCAGTGAATATCCCTATCGCAATAGGGCTTATTTTGATGATGTATCCCCCACTTGCCAAAGTTGACTATGCAACCTTGCCTAAAGTCTTTGAGGACAAGCGAACCCTTACATTATCTCTTGTTCAAAACTGGATCATTGCACCTTGCTTAATGTTTGCTTTGGCAATCATTTTTCTGCACGCCTATCCTGAATATATGACTGGCCTAATTCTCATAGGCTTAGCTCGATGTATTGCGATGGTCCTCGTCTGGAATGGTCTGGCATGTGGGGATAATCAATATGTTGCTGCCTTGGTTGCGTTTAACAGTATCTTCCAGATCTTGTTCTTTAGTACTTATGCTTGGTTGTTCTTGACCTTCTTACCGCCATTCTTTGGGGTAGAAGCACAAATCATTGATGTAAGCTTTTGGACCATTACCCATGCTGTTCTGGTTTATCTAGGTATTCCATTCTTACTTGGTTTTTTAACCCGGCTGATTTTAGTCAAACAGAAAGGTTTGGATTGGTATCAAACTAAGTTTATTCCAAAGATTAGCCCAATCAGCCTTATTGCGCTTTTATTCACGATTGTAGCCATGTTCAGTCTTAAAGGTGGTGAAGTGATTAGCCTTCCTCTAGACGTGCTTAGAATCGCTATTCCTTTGACGATCTATTTTGTTGCAATGTTCTTCATCAGCTTCTTTATGAGTAAGTGGATGGGCAACGATTACCCTAAAACGACTGCTATTTCCTTTACTGCGGCAGGCAACAATTTTGAATTAGCACTGGCTGTAGCGATTGCCACTTTTGGATTAGCTTCACCTGTAGCTTTCACAACCGTGATTGGACCGCTTGTTGAAGTGCCTGTATTGATTGCCTTAGTGACAGTTTCGCTATGGCTTAGGAAAAAAGTTTTTAAAGAGGTATGAATCTAATGAACTTACCAAATATTGATCTTAGTCTTTTAGAAAAACCGACTTTAGAAAAAGTTCAGGCAAAGAACCTTGAACATCCTCCAAGAATACTGCTTCTGTATGGCTCAAATCGTGATAGATCCTATAGCCGTTTAGCTGTTCAGGAAGCTGGTCGAATCCTTGAATATTTTGGTGCGGAGGTGAAAATCTTCCATCCAAAAGGGCTACCCCTCCCTGAAGATGGTGATATGCAACATCCAAAGGTTAAAGAACTGCATGAACTTTTAGCATGGTCAGAAGGCATGGTTTGGTGCTCTCCTGAACGTCATGGTTCAATGAGTTCGATTTTAAAAGCGCAGATTGACTGGATTCCATTAGCGGCAGGTGCAATACGTGCCACGCAAGGTAAAACCTTAGCTGTAATGCAAGTTTGTGGAGGTTCACAATCCTTTAATGCTGTAAATCAATTACGTATTTTAGGGCGTTGGATGCGTATGATTACGATACCAAATCAGTCCTCAGTTCCTAAAGCATTTCTTGAGTTTGAAGAGGATGGTGGTATGAAGCCTTCTTCTTATTACACGAGGATCGTCGATGTGATGGAAGAACTTTATAAATTTACGCTTTTAACCAGGGGGCAATCAGCATATCTAACTGATCGTTACTCTGAACGTGTAGAAAGTGCGGAAGAGCTTTCAAAACGTGTGAATCAGAAGAGTATTTAGATCTCCTAAAATTAACATAATACACGTTATACGAAGTTAAG
>CANRHT010000291.1 GCA_947630465.1 uncultured Pseudomonadaceae bacterium | reverse complement strand
TCGATGATGGTACCTTTGGTGCCGGTTGGAACGCGCAGCGATGTATCTTTAACATCAGAGGCCTTCTCACCGAAAATTGCACGCAAGAGTTTTTCTTCTGGAGTCAGTTGAGTTTCGCCTTTTGGCGTCACTTTACCCACCAGAATGTCACCTGCTTCAACTTCAGCACCCACATAAACAATACCGGCTTCATCCAGTTTGTTCAGCGCCGCTTCACCCACATTAGGAATATCAGAAGTGATTTCTTCTGGGCCTAATTTGGTGTCACGTGATACACAGGTCAGCTCTTGAATATGAATCGTGGTGTAACGGTCTTCTTCAGCGACTCGCTCAGACAATAAGATGGAGTCTTCAAAGTTGTAACCGTTCCATGGCATAAATGCCACACGCATATTCTGACCTAACGCCAACTCACCCATATCAGTGGATGGGCCGTCAGCCATAATATCGCCACGTGTCACTGAATCACCTTTGCGTACTAGTGGACGCTGGTTGATACAGGTATTTTGGTTGGAACGGGTGTACTTAGTCAGGTTGTAGATATCTACACCCGCCTCACCGGTTTCAACTTCATCATCATTGACACGAACAACAATACGACTGGCATCAACCGATTCAATCACACCACCACGACGGGCAACTTCACACACGCCTGAGTCGCGCGCAACGTTACGCTCCATACCGGTACCGACAAGAGGCTTGTCAGCACGCAGCGTTGGCACCGCTTGACGTTGCATGTTCGAACCCATCAAAGCACGGTTAGCATCATCGTGTTCCAAGAAGGGAATCAAGGACGCTGCAACCGAAACAACTTGCTTCGGTGACACATCCATCAAGGTCACTTCATTGGGCGCTTTAACTGTAGTTTCGTTGACGTGACGAACCGTAACTAATTCTTCAATCAGTTCGTTGTTTTCGTTCATCAAGGCTGAAGCCTGAGCTACAACGTGATCTGTTTCTTCAATAGCTGATAAGAAAACAACCTCATCAGTAACCTTACCTTCTTTAACAATGCGGTATGGCGTCTCAAGGAAGCCGTAGCTGTTGGTGCGCGCATACGTTGCTAAAGAGTTGATCAGACCAATGTTTGGACCTTCTGGCGTTTCAACTGGGCACACACGACCGTAGTGAGTCGGGTGTACGTCACGCACTTCAAAGCCTGCACGCTCACGGGTTAAACCGCCTGGGCCGAGTGCAGAAACGCGACGCTTGTGGGTAATTTCTGATAACGGGTTGTTCTGGTCCATAAACTGTGACAGCTGGCTGGAACCAAAGAACTCTTTAACGGCAGCCGCTACAGGCTTCGCGTTAATCAAGTCCTGTGGCATTAAGCCTTCGCTTTCCGCCATCGATAGACGTTCTTTAACGGCACGTTCAACACGTACTAAACCAACACGGAATTGGTTTTCTGCCATTTCACCAACGCAACGTACACGACGGTTACCGAGGTGGTCGATATCATCGACAATACCGTGACCATTACGAATGGCAACGATAGTTTTCAATACATCAACAATGTCTTCTTTGCTCAGTACGCCTTCGCCCAGAATTTCAGTACGACCGATACGACGGTTGAACTTCATGCGACCTACAGCAGATAAGTCATAACGCTCAGCAGCAAAGAACAAGTTCTTAAACAGATTCTCTGCAGCATCCTTCGTCGGTGGCTCACCTGGGCGCATCATGCGGTAGATTTCTACCAACGCTTCAAGCTGATTGGTCGTTCCATCAACTTTCAAGGTATCTGAAATAAATGGACCACAGTCAATATCGTTGGTGTAAAGCGCTTCAATCTGTACAACTTGTGCGTCAACAACCGTCTGCAACATTTCAGCCGTCAACTCAGTATTACACTCAACTAAGATCTCACCCGTCGCTGGATGAACGATTGGCTTAGCTGTAGTCACACCGACAATGTACTCAGTGGGTACAACCAATTTGGTAATACCCGCTTTCTCCAACTGACTAATGTGACGCGAAGTAATACGACGACCTTCTTCAACGATAACTTTGTCTTGATCGTCTTTAATATCAAAGGTGGCCATTTCACCACGTAGACGCTGTGGTACCAGCTCTAAGCTGACTTCATCAGCAGATACGTGGAATACGTTGGTTGCGTAGAAGGTCGCAAGAATTTCTTCCGTTGTATAACCCAGCGCGCGTAATAATACAGACGCAGGTAATTTACGACGACGGTCAATACGTACAAACACACAGTCTTTAGGATCAAATTCAAAATCAAGCCAAGAACCGCGGTACGGAATGATACGTGCAGAATAAAGCAACTTGCCTGAACTGTGCGTCTTACCACGGTCGTGGTCAAAGAACACACCCGGCGAGCGGTGCAACTGAGAAACAATCACACGCTCAGTACCATTGATTACAAAAGTACCGTTTTCAGTCATGAGTGGAATTTCACCCATGTATACTTCTTGCTCTTTAATATCTTTAATCGCTTTGCTTGATGACTCACGATCAAAAATAATTAAGCGCACTTTTACGCGCAGTGGAACCGCATAGGTCACACCACGTAAAGAACATTCTTTAACATCAAATGCGGGCTCGCCAAGGCGATACCCTACGTACTCAAGCGCTGCGTTGCCTGAATAACTGATAATCGGAAATACCGATTTAAAGGC
>CANRHT010000290.1 GCA_947630465.1 uncultured Pseudomonadaceae bacterium | reverse complement strand
CTTGATTTCAAGGGTAGAAAGCGATGAGTCGCGAAATTCTTTTGCTAGTCGATGCACTGGCGCGTGAAAAAGGCGTAGAGCCCGAAGTAGTATTTGGAGCCCTCGAAGGGGCCTTGGCGTCAGCAATGAAAAGACGCTTCGAAGAAGACGTAGATATTCGTGTGGATATTGATCGTCAGACAGGCGAATACGAAAGCTTCCGTCGTTGGTTGGTGGTCCCTGACGAGGCAGGCCTCCAAGAGCCTGATAAACAGGAAATGTACTCGGATGCGTTAGAATACGCGTCTGATATTGAGGTCGGTGATTTTATCGAAGAGCCTCTCGAGTCCATTGAGTTTGGGCGTATTGGTGCACAAACTGCCAAACAGGCCATTTTGCAACGTATTCGTGATGCAGAACGAGAGCAAATGCTAAATGACTTTTTAGATCGTGGCGAGACCATTGTATCTGGGACAGTTAAACGCATTGATAAAGGTGATGCCATTATCGAGATGGGTAAAATCGAAGCCCGTCTGCCTCGTAGTGAAATGATCCCCAAAGAAAACATTCGTATGGGTGATCGTGTACGCGCATGGGTACAAAAAATTGACCGTTTAGCACGTGGACAACAGGTGTTTTTATCTCGCACTGCTCCAGAATTCATTCGAGAGCTATTTGAAAATGAAGTGCCTGAAATTGAGCAAGGCTTGCTAGAGATTAAAGCCGCCGCTCGGGACGCTGGGGTACGCGCTAAAATAGCAGTTGTTGCCTACGATCAACGTATTGATCCTATTGGTACGTGTGTAGGTATGCGTGGCTCACGTGTGACTGCTGTGCGCAATGAATTAGGTGGTGAGCAGGTCGATATTGTGTTGTGGTCTGATGACCCCGCTGAATTTGTTATTGGTGCGTTGGCCCCTGCTCATGTTCAATCCATTTTGGTGGATGAAGATAAGCACGCGATGGATGTGGTGGTGGACGAAGAAAACCTACCGAAAGCTATTGGCTCTCGTGGTCAAAACGTTCGCTTAGCTTCTGAGCTAACTGGATGGCAAATCAATATCATGACGCCTGAAGAAAATCAGAATCGTCAGGCCGAAGAGCGTAAAGAGCTTTTAGATGTGTTCATTCAACGTTTAGACGTGGGCGAAGACGTGGCCAATGTGTTGATTGATGAAGGGTTTACTGGCCTAGAAGAAGTCGCATATGTTCCGCTACAAGAGCTTCTAGAAATTGATGCTTTTGATGAGGACTTGGTAAACGAACTGCGTACTCGAGCACGCAATGCGTTGTTGTCTGAGGCCATTGCCAAAGAAGAGCTCGTACAGTCTGTAGCTAAAGAGCTACAGGAAATCGAGGGTATGACACCCGATATTTTGGCCAGCTTAGCGGCCAAAGATATTGTGACATTGGATGATTTGGCTGAACTAGCCACAGATGAATTAGCGGAGATTGTTGGATTAGACAACGAAGCTGCCAGTGAAATGATATTGCGCGCCCGAGCCCATTGGTTCGATGAATAAGCCGCTATTGCAACGTCGCCGCACTTTTGTGCGGCAACTGGGGTCATATTTATTAGAATAAAGTCGTTAAAGAGAGAGTCGAATGCCGAGTAACACAGTTGAAAAGTACGCCCAGGAACTTAAAAGCTCAGCCGAGTCCGTGCTTGAACAACTGCAAAGTGCAGGGGTTCAAGTTAAGTCGATTAAAGATACGATTACGGATGCTGATAAAAATAAATTGATGCAGTCGGTTCGTGGCGATAAAATTACCTTAACACGTAGAAAAACGTCTGAGATTCGTCAGGCTGACGGGTCAGGGCGCTCGCGCACGATTCAGGTGGAAACCGTCAAACGCCGTACCTATGTTAAGCGTGATACTGCTGAGTTACTGGCAGAGGCTGAAAAGGCTCAAGAGCAGAGCGCTGCTAAGGCTACTCCCATAGAGGCTCCCAAAGATGTTGCAGAGCCTGTAGTGGTAGCCCCTGTAACACCGGTTATGCCAGAGCCAGAAGTTAAATCCGTAGCCAAACCCGAGGTCGAACAGCCTCCAAAAACAGAATCTCAAGAGCCAGCCGTTGCGGTTACAGCAGCGGTGGCTCCAGAGGTCACTACACCATCACCCGCAAAACAGGAAACTGAAAGTACGGGTGCCGAACAAATTAAGCAGCCTGCTATTAGCGAACCGGTTGACTCTCAATCGGAAAAGTCGGAACCCGCAAAGCAGTCTGCCGTTAACGAACAGCCTGCTTCTGTGGAAAAGGCTGATGAGGTAAAGCCTGCCGTGGCAGAACAGACGAAAAAACAGGATAACGTGGTAGACGAGAAAAAAACCGCCGCTAAAAAAACTAGCCCTGCGCGTAACGAACAGCCAAATAAAGGCCGTAGCGCAGCACCTAATAAACCCCGCGCTGCAGCAAAAACAACTGCACCCGCTTCAGGTGATCGCCACCCTAGCTCTGAGGCTCCTAGAGATTCAGAATCGGGCCAAGAGCGAGACCGAGCACGTCGCGCGGCTGCAGCCGAAGCTGCAGCTATCAGTGAGATGCTAAGCCGCCCACGTAAAGTGCTACGTGCTGTAGATCCTGAGAAAGAAACCAAAAAAGCGACAAAAACAAGCAGTAAAAAAGAAGTGAAAGCGCCTGAGGTTAAAAAACCGGTTAAAACGGCAGATAGCAGCTGGACTGATAATCGTCGTAAAACATCAAAAGCTGATGTAGCAGCTGCCGGCTCAGGTAAAGAGGCTTGGCGTGCTTCCTCCCGTGGTGGTCGTCGTGGTCGTCGCGGTCGCGAAGAAGATCAGCGTCAACAGCAGCCACAGCAGCCCGAGTTCATTGCTCGTGAAATTGCAGTGCCTGAAACCATTACCGTGGCTGACTTAGCTCACAAAATGTCTATCAAGGCGACAGAGGTGATTAAACACCTTATGAAGCTTGGTCAGATGGTGACAATCAATCAGGTCTTGGATCAAGAAACAGCAATGATTCTGGTAGAGGAAATGGGTCACGTAGCGATTGCCGCTAAATTAGATGATCCTGAGTCCTTCCTAGAAGACGCATTTGTAGGCGAGGTCGAAGAAGAGTCCCGTGCTCCAGTTGTAACGGTAATGGGTCACGTAGACCACGGTAAAACGTCTTTGCTTGATTACATTCGTCGCGCTAAAATCGCTGCGGGTGAGGCTGGTGGTATTACTCAGCATATTGGTGCTTACAACGTAAAAACAGATCGTGGCAATATTACTTTCTTAGATACCCCCGGTCACGAAGCCTTTACGGCGATGCGTGCGCGTGGTACTAAATCTACAGACGTGGTGATTTTGGTTGTTGCGTCTGATGACGGTGTAATGCCTCAAACACGTGAAGCCATTCACCATGCTCGTGCAGCCGAAGTACCTCTAGTTGTTGCTATTACAAAGATAGATAAACCTGAGGGTAATCCTGAGCGTGTAAAACAGGAATTAGTTGCAGAGCAAGTGATCCCTGAGGAATACGGTGGTGATGTACCATTTGTGCATGTGTCTGCTCGCTCTGGCGAAGGGATTGATGAGTTACTTGAGCATGTGTTGCTGCAGGCCGAGATGCTTGAGTTAACCGCTCCTGTAAATACTCCAGCACGCGGTACGGTGATTGAGGCTCGTTTAGATCGTGGTCGTGGTCCAGTAGCTACTGTATTAGTTCAAAGTGGTACTTTAAATCGTGGCGATACGGTTTTAGTGGGTGCAAGCTTTGGCCGAATTCGTGCGATGACAAACGAGACAGGTAAAAACTTAGCTAAGGCTGGCCCATCTATCCCTGTAGAGATCCAAGGCCTGACCGAGGTTCCGGCGGCTGGTGATGAGCTAATTGCTATGGCTGATGAGCGTAAAGCTCGTGAGATTGCGCTGTTCCGTCAAGGTAAATACCGTGATGTGAAATTAGCCCGTCAACAAGCAGCTCGCTTAGAGTCGTTATTCGAAGACGCTAGCGACGAAGCACGTGTCTTGTCCCTAATCATTAAAACTGACGTACAAGGCTCACAAGAGGCATTGGTGTCCTCCTTGTTAAAGCTAGCTACAGATGAGGTTAAGGTACAAGTCGTTCACGCTGCGGTGGGTGGTATTTCTGAAAGCGATGTGAACTTGGCAATTGCCTCAAATGCAGTGGTGTTGGGCTTTAACGTTCGCGCCGAAGCCACAGCACGCAAACAAGCGGAATTGAATGGCATTGATATTCGTTACTACAACGTAATTTACGATGCAGTAGACGATGTTAAAGCAGCCCTATCAGGTATGTTGAAACCTGAAGAGCGTGAAGAAATTATTGGTATGGTCGAGATCCGCGAGGTCTATCATATTTCACGTATCGGTAAAGTAGCTGGTTGTATGGTTACCGAAGGTATTGTGAAACGTGATTCTCAGGTACGTTTGTTACGTAATAACGTAGTGATCTGGACAGGTTACTTAGAATCCTTACGCCGCTTCAAAGACGACGCACGTGAAGTACGTCAAGGCTTTGATTGTGGTATTACTTTACGTGGTAATAATGATCTAGAAGTCGGCGATCAGCTCGAAATCTTCGAAATCAAAGAAATTGCCCGTACTTTGTAATTTTTATGGCACGACATAAAACCAAACCTATCAGCGGGCGTAATGTCCGCTTAGCAGACCAGATCCAGAAGGATCTGGCCGAGCTAATTCAACGTGAGATCGATATGTCTCAAGCAGGTCTTATCACCCTTACGGGTGTGGACCTGTCCACAGACTACGCTCATGCCAAAGTTCACTTTACTGTCTTAGGCGCCGAGCCAGAGACAGCGACTGAAATTCTTAATGCCAAAGCCGGCTGGTTGTATTCGCAGTTGTACAAAATGCTGCATATTCACACCGTGCCGACTTTGCGCTTCTTTTATGATGATCACGTAGTACGTGGCATGGAAATGAGTAAACTCATTGAACAGGCCAATCGTCCTTTTAACGCGGATCTCAAACCTGACGACGACCCTGACGACCAACCGTAGTCGGTTGCCGTTTTCTGTGTTAACTCTTTAGGAATTAGATTATGGCAAGCCGACGAAGCGGTCGCTTGTTGGACGGCGTGTTGCTGTTAGATAAGCCCGTTGGACTATCCAGCAACCACGCATTACAACGCGCTCGTCGAGCAATGGACGCGCGCAAAGCCGGACACACCGGCACGTTAGATCCTTTTGCAACTGGGCTATTAGTGTGCTGTTTTGGTAAGGCTACTAAATTATCAGGCCTACTTCTGGATGCGGATAAAGCCTACGAGGCGACCATTCAGCTGGGCTCAGAAACCGACTCCGGTGATTTAACAGGAACGGTGGTTGCAAATGCAGAAGATTTCACTGGCGTGACAGAGGAACAAGTCATTGCCATATTGCCGCAATTTACAGGTGCTATACAACAGATACCACCCATGTATTCGGCGTTAAAGCGCGATGGTAAACCGTTATATGAATATGCTCGACAGGGTATAGAACTAGAGCGCCCCCCGCGTGATGTGTTCATTCATCAATTAAATTTGCTTGAATACAGTCCCACTGAATTACGTGTATTTGTGCAGTGCAGTAAAGGCACATATATACGCACCTTAGCCCAAGACATTGGTCGTGCTTTAGGTTGTTACGGTCATTTAACAGCATTACGTCGCACCCAAGTCGGGCCTTTTACTTTGGATTCTTCCATAGAACTCGAAGCCTTACAAAACCTGTCTGAGCCGGAACAAACGCTCATCGCGCTGTCAGATCTGCCGGCCGGATTACAGCCAGTCAACCTCAAGAAGGAAGCATTATGACTCGCGCCTTGCGCAATGTGGCGATTATTGCCCACGTAGACCACGGTAAAACTACCCTCGTCGACCAGCTTTTAAAACAATCCGGCACGTTCCGTGCAAATGAGCACGTTTCTGATCGTGTGATGGACTCCGGTGACATTGAAAAAGAACGTGGTATCACGATTCTTGCTAAAAACTGTGCCGCTGAATTTGAAGGCACACACATCAATATTATTGATACTCCCGGACACGCTGACTTCGGTGGCGAGGTTGAGCGTGTATTGTCAATGGTTGATGGTGTGTTGCTATTGGTGGATGCCGTTGAAGGTCCGATGCCACAAACCCGTTTTGTGACACGTAAAGCATTGGAATTAGGTTTAAAACCCATTGTGGTTGTTAATAAAATTGACCGTGGTGGTGCTCGTCCTGATTTCGCTGTAAACGAAACCTTTGACTTGTTCGATAAATTAGGTGCTACAGATGAACAGTTAGATTTCCCTATTGTGTATGCTTCGGGTTTATCTGGTTTTGCTGGTGACAGCCCAGATATCCGCGAAGGTACAATGCGTCCGCTATTTGAGGCCATCTTAAAATATGTGCCACAGCGTGAAGATGATCCTGAGGGTCCTTTGCAGCTCCAGATTTGTTCGCTGGACTACAACTCTTACGTAGGTAAGATCGGTGTAGGTCGAGTGAACCGTGGTCGTGTACGTGCAGGCCAAGAGGTCGTAGTGAAATTTGGTCCTGACGGCGAACAAAGCAGAGGCCGTATTAACCAAGTATTAACCTTCAAAGGCTTAGATCGTCAACAAGTTCCTGAAGCTCAGGCCGGTGACATTGTTCTAATCAATGGTATTGAGGAAATTGGGATTGGCTGTACCTTAACGGACCCAGCTCATATTGAGCCTTTACCTTTGTTACGTATTGACGAGCCTACTTTAACCATGAACTTTATGGTTAACTCTTCCCCACTGGCTGGTCGCGAAGGTAAGTTCGTCACTAGCCGTCAAATTCGTGATCGTTTAGATCTAGAGTTGAAGTCAAACGTTGCCTTGCGCGTTAATCCTACCGGTGATGACACGACGTTTGAGGTATGTGGTCGTGGTGAGTTGCACTTGACGATTCTGATTGAAAATATGCGTCGCGAGGGCTACGAGCTAGCTGTATCTCGTCCACGTGTATTAATTCGTGAAGAAAATGGCGTCAAAATGGAACCATACGAGCTGCTAACGGTTGACGTTGAAGACGGTCATCAGGGCGGTATCATGGAAGAGTTAGGTCGTCGTCGTGGTGACTTGCTTGATATGCAAGCAGATGGTCGCGGTCGCACCCGTTTAGAATACCGCATTCCTGCTCGTGGCTTGATCGGTTTCCAAGGTGAATTCATGACCTTGACGCGTGGTACAGGCTTAATGAGCCACATTTATGATGAGTACCGTCCTATGCGTGAGGGTACAGTTGGTGAGCGTCGTAATGGGGTGCTAATTAGCCAAGACGATGGTGAAGCGGTTGCTTACGCTATTTGGAAGCTTCAAGAGCGTGGTCGTATGTTTGTGAGCCCTAATGATCCGGTCTACGAAGGTATGATTATTGGTATTCACAGCCGTGATAATGACTTGATTGTGAATCCAATTCGTGAAAAGAAACTAACGAACGTACGTTCCTCTGGTAAAGATGAGCACGTGGACTTGGTTCCACCGATTCGCATGAGTCTAGAGTATGCGGTTGATTTTATTGATGACGACGAGTTGGTAGAGGTAACACCGAAGTCTATTCGTCTGCGTAAACGCTACTTAAAAGAGCATGAGCGTCGTAAGCACGCACGTGAAGATTAAGTGATTAATCTTTGTTAATAAAAAATGGACTGCATTGCAGTCCATTTTTTTATGCTTCAGTAGAAAAAGACAGGTTATTTAAGATTACCGGATAAAAACTGTTGCAGACGAGGGCTTTGTGGGTTGTCCAGTATGTCTTTAGGAGCACCTTGTTCTTCGATGAGGCCTTGGTGTAAAAAGATGACCTCTGAGCTTAAGTTACGTGCAAAGCCCATTTCATGGGTCACAACGAGCATCGTACGGCCTTCTTCGGCCAGTTGTTGCATAACACGCAGTACATCACCCACTAGCTCAGGATCAAGAGCAGAGGTAGGCTCATCAAAGAGCATAACCTCTGGTTCCATGGCTAATGCGCGGGCAATTGCTACCCGTTGTTGTTGCCCACCTGATAAATGAGCAGGGTATTGCTTATGCGCTGCACGAGGTAGCCCTACTTTATCTAAATAATGTTCTGCCCGATCTTGCGCCTCTTTGCGACTGACTTTTAAGACGTGAGTGGGGGCTTCCATCACATTGGCTATTACATTCATATGCCCCCATAAATTAAAGTGTTGAAACACCATGGCTAAGCGAGTACGCATAGCCCGAAGTGTATTCAAGTCAGAGATGGCGGGCTTGCCTTTGTTGTTTGTGATGGCTTCAACCACTAATTGGTCTAGTTGTATACGGCCTTGATTGGGTAATTCTAAAAAGTTAATACAACGCAGAAAAGTACTTTTTCCTGAACCACTGGAACCAATGATAGAGATCACATCCCCCGCATTAGCTGATAGCGATACGCCTTTTAAGACCTCATGCTGATCATAGCTTTTGTGGATGTTTTGTACGGAGAGTTTGGGTGTGGACATGGTGTTAATTGGATTTGGGGTTTAGGTGCGAGAGTAAACGCTTTTCTAATTGACGGAAAATGCCAACAAAAACAAAGGAAATAGTGAGATAAATTAAAGCCGCCAAGCCGTAAGAGGCAAAGGTCTCATAGGTGGCAGAGTTTGCGTCACGAGCAATTTTTAAAATATCAGGGACTGTTGCCGTAAAAGCCAAAGAGGTGGCGTGTAACATCAAAATAATTTCATCTAAATTGTGCGAGATACCCCGCGATGAGTGGCGGGGAGGGATAGCACGGGTTACGTAGTGACCCCCTTTGCTCTCGCGTCTCCTAAATGTTAGAAGCTATCTATTCGGGTTGAGTAACCGTAGCCATCGCTACGTTGAATTAAGGTGCAGTAACGGTGGCTAATG
>CANRHT010000289.1 GCA_947630465.1 uncultured Pseudomonadaceae bacterium | reverse complement strand
GGATCGTTCGCGGCCGGGTTGTTCGTCACATCCGGCAAGACCGGTGGTTCCGTGCCACAGGCCATGTGCGGCCTGGCTGAATAAAAAGGACACCCACTTTAATTGCCTAAATCCATAGCACTGCCTACACTCAGCCCCATGACCCGCGCGGGACATTACGGGACATTAGGGGACAGACCACGGTTTTCCTGAAAACCCTGTCCTTCTCACGAGGGGCAGGATTTTTTCATGAGCGCGTTCGGGTAGAGTGCGCTGCTGAAAAACTTTTCCCCGGAGTAATCGCGTGCCCAAATACCAAGCCATCACCAAGACCGACTTTGCGAACCTGCGCTGGAAGCGCTACGAGAACTACCACTTTGCCGCGCTGGATGCGGTCGCACCGCTGGTGGTGCAGGAACTGCCCAAGGCCTGCATGACACTGCCGATTGCCTTTATCCAGCAGAGCGAAGCCTTCGTGCCGGCTGCAGTTCAAGGCCTGCAACCCGGCCAGAACCTGTTCGTGTCACGGGACGGCCGCTGGATTGGCCCGTACACGCCAGCAGCGTACCGTGGCTACCCCTTTGCACTGGCCAATGCCGACTACGGACAAGTCGTGCTGTGCGTCGATACCGACAGCGGACTGGTGGGTGAGGACTACACCGAAACCTTCTTCGACGAGCAGGGCGAACCCAGCCAGTCGGTCAAGGCCGTGCTCGACTTCCTGCAACAGGTGCGCAGCAACCGCGAAGCAACCCTCCGTATCTGCGCCGCCCTGCAAGCCGAAGAGCTCATCCAGCCGTGGCCCATCACCCTCAAGGGGGAACAAGGTGAGAAGACCGTCCAAGGCCTCTACCGCATCGACGAAGCCAAACTCAACAACCTGAGCGCTGACGCCCTGCAGCAGCTGCAGCAAGCCGGTGCCCTGCCCGTCGCCTACTGCCAGCTGCTGTCCATGCAGCACCTGCAAACCCTGGGCAAGCTCGCCGAAGCATACGCCAGCGCCAAGGCTCAAAGCCAGGCCGCACTGCCCACCACGGACACCGGCGAACTCGACCTCGAATTCCTGAACAACAACGACACCATCAGCTTTGGGCCGCATTGAGTTGGATGCGATGGACAACCCAGCGTCGCTGATCACAGACGAGGAACTGGCGGCGGATGTGGCTGCGCTGGCGGTGGAGGCTATGGACTGGTTGCCGCTGGGCGACGGTGCCTATCTCCATCTGGGTGACCCGGAAGCGCTGGTGGTTGAGGTGGTGGGGGTGCCTCGTGATTGGGATGCGGTTTTGCTCGTGGAGTGGTGATGCAAAAGACCGGCAAGCCAGATCCAGCCCTGATCGCCGTGCTCATCAACCGCGAGCACAGCCGCCTGTCGAGCCAGGTCAAGACACTGCAGAAGGTGCTGCACGCGCCGTTCTCCGACAAAGAGCATCAGCGCCTGGTCCAACTGGCCGCCAACTGGCGTTCGCTGCTGGCCTTTGACGACGGCGCGCCGAAACTCGCCGATGCGCTGGAGGTGTTCGTCGCCGCCTACCGGCAGCAGTCACCCGACCGGGAGCGGCTGCACGACGAGGTGGTCTTCCAGGCTGGCGCCTATCGCATGGGCCACTGGTCACTGGTCAAGCACTTCATCCCCGGCGTCACCGACTGTCTGGACAACTTCGGCAGCGTTCTGCCCAAGCACCGCGATGCCTTCAAACGCCGATACGAGGCCAACGGCAATCTGTCGGTCGAAGCTCAATCCCAACTGCTCAAAGCCCAGTACGCCTTGATCCCCAACCGCCGTGATCCGTACCGGCACGAGGAGATGAAACGCCGAGGGCTCGTCACCGCCGACGGCATCGTACCCATGGGTGTGAAGGAGGCGCTGGCGTTGATCGAGCGCGAGGAGGCGCAGGCAACGCAGCCGGCCAAGCGCGGTGTGGTGGCGTGGGTGGCGGATCGGTTTCGGCGGGGGTGATCTGGCCACCTGAGCCGGCAGCGGCTGCGGGCGGCGGTGGTGTTCATGGCTAACTGAAGAAAGGCTTTTTGCCTGCTACGGACTTTCGCTATGCACCTAATCTCGGCGCCGCTTGCTGTGGCGCAAGGCGCCCCAAATCGTGACCATGCTCGATACGTTGACTGTCTTAGAAAAGTGGTCCGTAGGCGTCGGGGTTGCTGGGATCTTTGGCCGTTCTTTTACGCTGACGCGAGTAGTCGTTCAACTGTGCAACATCTACACTGTAGTATTCTAGTAAATTGCTGCACTGGTACTCCACTTCAATGAGCTCCAACAGAGTGTCTAAGCACACCAAAACCTCGTCCTCCGTTGGTTCTGTAAACGTGTCCAAGACCGCCATACGTCGATGGACTGGTATGACATCAAAGTGCTCTCGGCTGTTGAGAAGGCGATGATCCGCAAGTACAACGTGTGCTATGTGTTCTGCGTAGGCCATGTCTGTCACTGCCCATGCATAGTAGGGTACGAAGGGAAAGGGTACACCGGTGGTGTAGAGCTGCCTGCCCCGCTCGATAGGGTCCAGACTCAAGCCCACTTTAATTCGGTTGTACCAAGTCGGGTCAAGGTTGCGCATCACGTACACGAAGCCTGGTGCTCTTTGATCTTCTCGTAGTCGCATGATGATCCTTCCCTTTCTGTTTTGGAGACAATCCTCGCTTTGTTCAGTGGCCAGGCCGCAGGTGGGTCCGCACAGCTATATCGGCACCAGTCGAAATTCCATCGGCGTCGGGATGGCGCTGAGTTCGCCATGGCTGAATTTCCAGTGCGTCATCTCGACGGCTGGGTAGTAAGCGCGCAAGAGTTGCATGATCGCGCCCCAGTGCTCGCCATCCGTACGGACAAAGTGAACTCGCCTCAGAACCTCGCCCAGAACTGGAAGAGCGCCAGATTTTGGCGCCAGTAGGCGAATTTCCTGTTCGTGCGCCCAGTCGGTGTGTTTGACCGATGCGGCACGAGATGCTGTCAGGATTCCCGATTTGCGCCTTGCCGACTCCTCGAGTGACAGTTGGTGCAATCTCTCCAGGCTGGCGTCGGCATGATCACGGGCGAGTTCAAGGAAAACATGGCGCCAGTCATCGGCTCGGTTGTGGACGCGCGCCTTCCCGTGGTACTGCACGTCCGTTGCCCAGAGCTGATGGCGATCAGTGATCTCCTGGTTCCACTCCAGCTCGAAGCAAACGCCGGATGCGTTGTCGGCATAGTAGGCCCACATCGCTTGGTGATCAGGCCGCTGTGCTGCCGAGAAAATACCGATTTGTTCTGTGAAAGCCTGCAGACGTTGGCACTCGCGGGCATGAGCTTCAGCCATCTCAGCCACGCCACGCTGATCGAACTCGAGAGCAGGACCACCGCGCTGCTGGCTGATCTCGCTGTAGGTCTGAGTCATTACCTGAGTGAAGCTCTGTGGGGTGTCGTGATCGTATTTGGCCTCAAGCGTGTCGTTGAGTTCCGATGGTTTGGCGAAATACAAAGAGCCTTCCGCCAAGCATCGGAGGGCGGCGGCGGAGGTACGGTATTTGAAGCAGGTCAGTGGTGAGTTCATTTCCGGTTTCTAACCTCAAGGGCGCTGTCGCTGGTTTGTCGTGAAGCGGTCGTAGCTATCCTCCACCGGCTCCTCGTCCTGGTCCCGCCGCCACCGGTACTCGGCTTCAGGCATCACGAGTAAGGTCAATGTGTAGTCGTAATTAGCCGCCACTTTCGTCATTTCCGTGACCGGCATTTCCGCCGGTTCACGCGCAAACCAGGTGTGGGCGCCGATGTTGCGGGCCTGCGGTGCGCCGGTGCAATTGCGGCTGTGTGCCAGCGCCGCCTCTGGCAACTCGATGGTGTTCTTGCGCGTCGCGAAGAAGGCGCCGGATTTGAATGCGGCCTCGTTCGAAGTAGCCCACAACATATGGTCATCGCGGCTGGCGATCAGCACAGCCCGTGTGGGTGCGATTTCCAGCCAGCGGATGGCGGCGGCGGTCAGCGACACACCGTACCGATCGGCGCAGTGCCCCAGCAGATCAAAACTGACGGTTTGCCCACCCACCTGCCGGCGAAAATCATCCAGCGGCATCAACAAAGTGGTGGCAAAGTCGTCGGCTTCCTTCTCGATGTCCTTGCTGTTCTTGCCCTCGCCGCTGGTTTCGATGTCCTGGCTGCCGCAGCTGAACTCATCGTGCTGATGCCGGTGCAGCAGGTAGTGACCGAACTCGTGGGCAATGGTGAAGCGTTTGCCACTGTGCTGGTGAAAAAATCCGATAGGCTACTTTTTGTGTCGTTTTGGTTTGCCAGGCAGTCGGTTTCTGGACTGTTTTTGCTTCCGGCAAGCACAGTCGGAGCTTCCTTCGGTTGAAGGTGTGCTCAGGATTGGAGGATGTCGGAATTTCAGACGTGACAGCACCTCGGCTGCCGGCACCGATGACCGTCACTCGCCAACTTGTCAGTCGAAAACTACGCTGCCCAGCGATAGCTGGAGTGCAGGCCGCCCAACCACTTCTGACGCACGAGCTTGCGCGGGGTCTTGAAGAAGTCGGGATCGTTCGCGGCCGGGTTGTTCGTCACATCCGGCAAGACCGGTGGTTCCGTGCCACAGGCCATGTGCGGCCTGGCCGTGTTGTAGTACTTGCGGAATTCGACGAGTAACCGGTTCAGATGACGGTCATTGACCGGCTGGACATCACGCAGCAGCTCGTCGGACAAGGTTCGGTGGAAGCGTTCCACGACCGCGTTCTGCCACGGACACTTGTAGCCAATCCGGATAGTCTTTATTCCCATGGCCGGTAGTGTCTGTTTGACGATCGGCAAGAAAATGCTGTCCCTGTCCATGACGATGGCTTCGGGTAGCTCATCCAGATCCATGAAGGCGTTGCGCAGTTGCTGGGCCACCCATTCTGCAGAGGGGTTGTAAGTCGCACGCGACCAGTGCAGCACGCGTCGTCCGTGGTCGATCAGGTTGAACACGGCCATGGTGTTGCCCGCCAAGTCAAGCGTGTTCTTGAAGTCGATGGCCATGACGTGCTGGTTGTAGAGAGTGGTCAGCCAGCCGGGCTCTTCTTCCCGAGGCGGGCGTTTGCCCTTCGGCCTCTGCCCTCGGCGATCTTCATTGCGTGGCCCTTGCGCGACTTGGCCTGCAGCTAGCGAATGTAGGTTCCGGGCGAGAATCGCATGAAGCGCGTCAGCCAGGGAAAGTACAGGCGCAGCCAGGCAATCAGCCGCCGCTGTCACCATTTCAGCGTCGGCAACTTGCGCACCAAGCGCCGCTTGGCCGGTGGTGTGCGACGGCCTTGGTTCCCAGAGGATAAGCGAAGCGGTTTCTTGTTTACAACGTGTGCCTTGTGAACTGTTAGATATTTTGGTAAATTATCTAACACGGAGGCAGCCATGAGCACATCACAAGCCATCCGCGAGCGCATCGCGGCCCAACCTGCTGGAGAACCTTTCACTGTGCTGGTGAAAAAATCCGATAGGCTACTTTTTGTGTCGTTTTGGTTTGTCAGGCAGTCGGTTTCTGGACTGTTTTTGCTTCCGGCAAGCACAGTCGGAGCTTCCTTCGGTTGAAGGTGTGCTCAGGATTGGAGGATGTCGGAATTTCAGACGTGACAGCACCTCGGCTGCCGGCACCGATGACCGTCACTCGCCAACTTGTCAGTCGAAAACTACGCTGCCCAGCGATAGCTGGAGTGCAGGCCGCCCAACCACTTCTGACGCACGAGCTTGCGCGGGGTCTTGAAGAAGTCGGGATCGTTCGCGGCCGGGTTGTTCGTCACATCCGGCAAGACCGGTGGTTCCGTGCCACAGGCCATGTGCGGCCTGGCTGAATAAAAAGGACACCCACTTTAATTGCCTAAATCCATAGCACTGCCTACACTCAGCCCCATGACCCGCGCGGGACATTACGGGACATTAGGGGACAGACCACGGTTTTCCTGAAAACCCTGTCCTTCTCACGAGGGGCAGGATTTTTTCATGAGCGCGTTCGGGTAGAGTGCGCTGCTGAAAAACTTTTCCCCGGAGTAATCGCGTGCCCAAATACCAAGCCATCACCAAGACCGACTTTGCGAACCTGCGCTGGAAGCGCTACGAGAACTACCACTTTGCCGCGCTGGATGCGGTCGCACCGCTGGTGGTGCAGGAACTGCCCAAGGCCTGCATGACACTGCCGATTGCCTTTATCCAGCAGAGCGAAGCCTTCGTGCCGGCTGCAGTTCAAGGCCTGCAACCCGGCCAGAACCTGTTCGTGTCACGGGACGGCCGCTGGATTGGCCCGTACACGCCAGCAGCGTACCGTGGCTACCCCTTTGCACTGGCCAATGCCGACTACGGACAAGTCGTGCTGTGCGTCGATACCGACAGCGGACTGGTGGGTGAGGACTACACCGAAACCTTCTTCGACGAGCAGGGCGAACCCAGCCAGTCGGTCAAGGCCGTGCTCGACTTCCTGCAACAGGTGCGCAGCAACCGCGAAGCAACCCTCCGTATCTGCGCCGCCCTGCAAGCCGAAGAGCTCATCCAGCCGTGGCCCATCACCCTCAAGGGGGAACAAGGTGAGAAGACCGTCCAAGGCCTCTACCGCATCGACGAAGCCAAACTCAACAACCTGAGCGCTGACGCCCTGCAGCAGCTGCAGCAAGCCGGTGCCCTGCCCGTCGCCTACTGCCAGCTGCTGTCCATGCAGCACCTGCAAACCCTGGGCAAGCTCGCCGAAGCATACGCCAGCGCCAAGGCTCAAAGCCAGGCCGCACTGCCCACCACGGACACCGGCGAACTCGACCTCGAATTCCTGAACAACAACGACACCATCAGCTTTGGGCCGCATTGAGTTGGATGCGATGGACAACCCAGCGTCGCTGATCACAGACGAGGAACTGGCGGCGGATGTGGCTGCGCTGGCGGTGGAGGCTATGGACTGGTTGCCGCTGGGCGACGGTGCCTATCTCCATCTGGGTGACCCGGAAGCGCTGGTGGTTGAGGTGGTGGGGGTGCCTCGTGATTGGGATGCGGTTTTGCTCGTGGAGTGGTGATGCAAAAGACCGGCAAGCCAGATCCAGCCCTGATCGCCGTGCTCATCAACCGCGAGCACAGCCGCCTGTCGAGCCAGGTCAAGACACTGCAGAAGGTGCTGCACGCGCCGTTCTCCGACAAAGAGCATCAGCGCCTGGTCCAACTGGCCGCCAACTGGCGTTCGCTGCTGGCCTTTGACGACGGCGCGCCGAAGCTCGCCGACGCGCTGGAGGTGTTTATCGCCGCCTACCGGCAGCAGTCACCCGACCAGGAGAAGCTCCACGACGAGGTGGTCTTCCAGGCTGGCGTCTACCGCATGGGCCACTGGGCACTGGTCAAGCACTTCATCCTCGGCGTCACCGACTGTCTGGACAACTTCGGCAGCGTTCTGCCCAAGCACCGCGATGCCTTCAAGCGGCGGTACGAGGCCGACGGCAATCTGTCGATCGAAGCGCAGTCGCAACTGCTCAAGGCCCAGTACGCCTTGATCCCCAACCGCCGTGATCCGTACCGGCACGAAGAGCTCAAACGCCGAGGCCTGGTCACCGCCGACGGCATCGTGCCGATGGGCGTGAAGGAGGCGCTGGCGTTGATCGAGAGGGAGGAGGCGCAGGCTGCGCAACCGGCCAAGCGCGGGGTGGTGGCGTGGCTTGCGGATCGGTTTCGGCGGCGGTGAATCAATAAGGCTTCTGTTTTCGGGAAATGAACCGGTCGTAGTTATCCTCCACCGGCCCCTCCTCCTCCCGCCGCCGCCAACGGTACTCGGCATCCGGCATCACCAGCAAGGTCAGGGTGTAGTCGTAATTAGCCGCCACTTTCGTCATTTCGGTGATTATTTAGCCGGCTCTGCTGGTAAGCGCTCAAGCCATCGAACGCAATCTTCTGCGGCTTGGATCAAAGTCGATATTTTTTCTTTTGGCACATCCTGATGCCTACCGTGAGCCAGGTCCCCTCGGAGACTCCAAAGTTCCGAGATGTGCTTGCTGGTTTCCGGTATGCCCGAATCCAGCGAAAAGCCGCTCAACCTTAACAGGTCGTGGTTTAAGTGCTTGGTGAGGTCGTTGCCGGAATAATATTTCCCTCTTCGAAACAGGGGTAGTTTCCTGTGCTCGATGATTCGAATGAAAGTAGCCTCGCAAGCTTGCTCACAAGCCACCGCAAGATCGATGATCGATCTCCTCATTTCATTTTTTGCAGCGTGATATCGGGCATCAAGCAGAAGGTCTTCATAGTCCGCGATCATCCGGTTGGTTCTGACGTCGGTTATGACCTCATGCCATATGGTGCGATCAAGAGGGCGCTCATCTCCGCGCGGGGTGGTGAACGACCCGTTCCCCTCTGGAGTCCCTTTAAAAGCCCCGCTTCTGCTGATTGGAACAATTTGCCGCAAGTAGTACTCAGTGCCCGTTGGATACTCAATTCCTATCCACCATTGACGAGTTCGCACTCTGATGTTTCTGAGCAAACGGTTGACGACATCGTTAGCGAATCCAGGCGGCTTTGGGTGGGACCCGAGAATGTCAATCCGAATGGAGTCCATGGGGAAGAAGCGAGGCTTCTTTTCCCAGGTTGGAGCTATGGTCAGTATGGCTGAGCCTGTTGGCTCTCCCGACAACGAAGGGATTGTTGTCAGCCATGGGGGGTAGCGAGGAACCGAAGTATCTGTGGGGTGGTTGCCGATTGGCAGTGGCACCTGGGAGAGATCGATTGGAGGAGAAGAGTTGAAATTTGCTGGTCCCGATCTGAAGAATGGATAAATGCGAACGGTTTCATCTTCGATCTTCTGTTCAGATAGCGAAAGTTTGGATTCCGTATCGACATACACAGGAAATGGGAAGCTGAATAGGCAAGCGATACTTGAGTTTTCTGATGCCCACGGCTCGTTGACCTTAATTCCCATATCTTCCGCCTTTATTGTTGTCGATTGCATCTTCCCACCCGCTGCCAGCAAAGCTCCTCGGTGCTGCCGACTCCAGCACCAGCAGTGACAAGACTCGATTACCGCCCGGATAGCTGTGCTTCATCTCGCGCAAGGTGATGCCGGGTCGCTCGGATGAGCACCAGTGTGCAGAGTTATTCGGAAAACTGAGCGGTCAGGAGGTCAACGTCGAGTTCGCTGGGGTCAATCCCCTTGATGCTGTAAACGGCGGCGGCTATCAAGGCGATTAACTGCCCGCGCTGAGCGCCTAGAAGGGTTTCCTTATCGAGTATCTTGATGAGTTTTTTGGTGTCACGATTCAAAAAGCCATTGCGCATCAGGCTCCGTTTTACCCTGTCTATTTTGAGATGGTAAATCGAGTCCACCATCAACACCTCTAGGTGTGCGATCAGCCCCTTGAACTCACTGTCCAGACTGATTCCTTGTATCAGGATGATCTTGTCAGCGAGCTTTTCTGTCTCGTCGGCGGTTAGATGAACCCCGTCCGGCAGCGGGATGCGTTGCATCACCGTAGACTTACCCTAAAAAGGCACAAGCCAAAACCAGAGATTTCTGCCATGATTCTTTACATGGAGGAAATCATGAAACGATCTAAATTTACCGAAGCCCAAATCGTCAGCATTTTAAAACTCGCTGAACAGGGTGCTAAAGTGACCGATATCTGC
>CANRHT010000288.1 GCA_947630465.1 uncultured Pseudomonadaceae bacterium | reverse complement strand
GAGCTGTACGGCAGCGCGCATGAGTACAACCTGCATATTAAAACCACTCAGCTGACTCGGCCTTGGCAATCCTTTCGTTACAGCTTAGCGGTGGCGCCGCAGTGGACGCGTTTTATTGTGCCCTACGAGCAATTGCAGGCACACCGCACAGACGCTGAACTTGAACCTACAAAGATCACTAGCATTGCGGTGGTGGCTATTGGTCAGGAATTTGATGTGGATGTGTGTGTACGGCGTTTAGGGTTTTTTTAGACTCGCAGCCAACACAAGTGAGCACGCTCTATGCGCGGCCGATCACAGCATTTTGAAGCGTATTTTATAGAAACGCACATCACCCTGATCTACGCTCAACAGCAGTACCTTGACCGCACAAACACTCAAGCCACAAGAGGAATTTCTGCAGTTTTCTTGCCATCACGGTCTAGGTTTGCCATGGTTACGCTCGTTGTAAAGTTATATGGTTCGCCAGATCCTGGCCTCAGCGAACAGGCTTGCGCCGGTTTAAAACCTACACACCACAACCCAAAGGAAGTGACTGAACACATCAAGAATCGCCCGCTTTAACACTGCCAAAGCCGGGAAAACCGACACGCTCTATGCAATAGAAAATAAAATTCGAATACTCTGAAGGAGACATTATGAAACTCTATAAGACACTGTGCGCTGCTGCAGTCTTTAGCCTTGCCACCGTGGCAAGCGCTGTTAACGCAGAAACGTGGCGACTGGGCCTCGAGGAAATCGAGGGTAGCGTTCAAGCAAAATATGCAGAAGCGTTTAAAGAACTCATCGAAGAAAAAAGTAACGGCGATATCACTGTGCAACTGCTGCCCTATGGTAAATGGGGTTCCAGCTATTCGGAACTGTACGACGCCATTCAAGGTGGCGCGATCCAAATCGGCTTTGGCTCGGGCGCTTTAGGCGGTACTGTCCCTGAGAGCCAATTGCTCAGCCTAAACTTTGTGATGCCCAACGATCAGTTGGAAACCGTAAAAGTACTCAACTCGCCAGAGTTTATTGAGAGTGAGCCGTGGCAGCAATCCTTCCGTAAGCGCGGTCTCGTCCCGCTGGCGGAGCTGGCTGAAGGCTATCAAGTGTGGACCTCAAACAAAGCGCTCGAAACTCCCGCTGATATGAAAAACCTAGCCATCCGTGTGATGGACAATAGCTTATTGCGCTCCACCTATAAGGCCTACGGTGCCTCACCGATCACTATTGCCTACGGCGAACTGTACAGTGCGCTGCAGCAAGGCCAGGCCGACGGCAATATTCAGCCCGTGTTTGCCCATGAAGAAATGGGTTTCTACGAAGTGCAGAAAAATATGATCTTCGCCAACCAAGCGCAATTTGTTGCCACTTTAATGGGTAACCTCGACTGGTACGAAGATCTTTCAGATCAAGAAAAAACCATGCTCAAGGATGTCACCCAGGAACTGGTGCAAACCGGTCACGATATTCAGAGCCAATTTAACAAGGAGCGTTTAGACACCATTAAGTCCAAGAGCGACATCAATATGATCGAACTCAACGACGAGCAACAAGACGCCTTCCGCAAGCTAGCTAAGCCGGTACGCCAAGTCTTTATTGATGAAGTGGGCGAGCGTGGTAAACAGTCGCTGGAGATTTTATTACATGAGTACGGTCTATCCGACTCTTAATATCAGTATGACAGCATAGGGTGCAATCACTTCACCTGATGCCTAGTACAAAAGCCGTTGAGCTTGATCACACATCAAGTCCAACGGCTTTTTTATTGCCGCTGATCCAACTGCTACTTGCCGCCCAACGACGGCAAAAACAGTGAGATCTGCGGAAATAGAATCAGAATAACTGTCGCAATCAGTAAGATAAAAACAAAGGGCGGTGTGCCGCGAATCACATCCATATAAGGTCGACGAAACACTGCAATGGCAGTGAAAATGTCGCAACCAAAAGGCGGCGTGGCCGAACCTATCGCTGCTTGCAAAGTCACAATAACGCCGACATGCACCGGATCCAGCCCTGTGGATTGAATCAGCGGTTTAAAAATCGGTACTAAAATCAGAATCACCACAATAGGGTCAACAAACATACAGCCGATAAAGAACGCCGCTGCAATCAGCAAGAGCGCAAGCGTTTGGCTGTCCCCCACACGCTCGATAACCGGCCCCAGCAGTTGCTCAGGAATACCAGCAGTTCCTAAAGCTTGGGAAAATGCCGCACCGATGGCCACGAGAATAAAGACCACTGCTGTAATCATACCGGTCGACAGCGCCAAGCCACCCAAGTCACGAATGCTGACTTTTCGGTAGATCACCACTTCCAGCAGCAATGCATAGGCAACGGCAACGGCTGAGGCTTCCACTGCGCTGAAAAAGCCACCATAAATCCCGCCCACCACAATAATGGGGAAACCCAAGGGCAAAATGGCCTTACGCAAGGCTCTAAAACGTTCCGACCACGATGCTTTAGGGTCAGACGTCATGCCTTTAACCCGCGCCCAGATATAACAATAAACTGAAAACATCAGCATGATCATCAGCCCCGGCAAAATACCGGCTAAGAACAGATCACCAATCGAGGCCTTCATCACCACGCCGTAGATGATAAAGCCGATGCTAGGAGGAATCAGCAGCGCAATATCACTGGCATTAATGATCAGCGCCAGCGTAAAGGAGTCCGGATAACCTTTGGCCAGCAAGCGCGGACGCATCGGCCCACCCATTGCCACTACCGTGGCCTGAGTGGAGCCAGACACCGCACCAAATAACGCGCAGGAAATGGCAGTGGTAATCGGCAATCCACCGCGCACATGGCGGGTAAAAGAATCGACTAAGTCCAGCAATCGATTTGCGGTATGGCCTTTGGTTAAAATATCGGCGGCAAAAATAAACATGGGTACAGCAGCCAGCACCCAACTGCCCACGCCATTGACCATCCAGCTCACAGCTTGGTCGGGACCAAAAAAAGTCATGTCCGTGAACATCATAAAAAGCGTGCCCGCAGCCAGAGGCACCATCATCGGAAAGCCAAGCAACAGCAGCACAACCATGAGAATAAGTAATAGGGTTAGCATCTTTGGCTCCGCCTCAGTCAGTGATGTGTGTGTTATGGGGGACTGAAGCGTCCTTGGCACAGCGGTGTTCACTGCTATCGAGCGGTACATCTGCATACTCTTCCTTGTCGCGGAAAGAGCGATAGATGTCGTCACTGAGCAGATTGCGCAGGGCCGTCAAGATGTACTGAATACCCGCTAAACTGAAGCCCACGGGCAAGGCTAGATTGATCACCCACATCGGAATACCGAGCGCAGAACTGGTGCGTCCGCGAGTAAAGAGGGCAAGATCGTATTGCGCTGACTTAAAAGCAAAGTAAAACATTAATGCGGCGGTACCCACACTGATAATGATCAGTAGAACCTTACGCCAACGTTGATTGAGAAGATCATAAAAGGCTGACATACGGATATGTCGTGCGTGGCGCGCCGCATAGCCCACACCGACGAAAGTGATAATCACAATCAGCATTTCGGTGATTTCGTAAGTGCCAGGAACACCACGATCGAAAAGAAGGTTGCCGACGACATGGGCACTCATCAGCAATGCCATTAAGAGCACACTACCAGCAATCATTGTGCGCTCAACCCAGCCTAGCCCCCGATCGATTGAATCAAGCACCGAAAGCAAAGCATGACCTTTAAACTCTCCTTGACTGTCATCGGTTTTATCCGAGCCGTCCATATTATAATGTTCCTCCAGTATGTAGACGAGTCGTTAGCACTGCTTGGAATGCTACCGTAGCGCTACGATAATCCTGTCTGCATACATTTAAATAATGATTGAATTAGATCTCCATATACAAGAAAGGGTACAAGCAACAGGCCGCGCTCGCCACCTTCAACTGGTTTTATATGCTCTAAATAACAGCATACAAATCAGTCCAAGTCTTGAGCCACTGCTGGATTGCGGCCTGTTATAAGGCATATATTTATTCAGCCAAACCTCAGATCACTGATCGCATAAATGACTGGCTTATCATCAGTCATGACCTTTACTCATGTACCATCTGAAATAAGATCATTTTTGTTCATGTCAGTATCCACGTATAAATACATCCATTCCCAGCTCTAGACCACTAGAGCACTTATTAATACACGATAAACACGAACAAGCGCTGTAGACGACTGAGCACAATCATCAGTCAGTCCAGTAAAAACGTTTTCCTCAGACAATACGCGATTGCCGCATCGCGTCGCTCCTCGCAATGACGTAATTAATCAGTACTTCCTTAACCCCAGTTCAAAACCTGCCAATTATGCTTTTTCCCTTGCTCGGCTAGCTTGTTACAAGGGTTCACTAAATAGGCAAAATCAGCAAACTCGCATAAGGGCAAGTCGTTAATCGAATCGGTGTAAAAATGCACGTCAGAAAAAGATGCATTATGGTCTGCACACCACTGCTGCAGACGGGTGACTTTACCTTTCTGGTAACTGGGCGTACCAAGTATCAGCGGACTGAATGCACCGTCTTTTTCTACTAAATCGATACCTATGGCGTGCGGAATACCAATGCGCTTAGCAACAGCCTCCACTAGAAATGCCACTGACGCTGAAATAATCAACATCGTGCGCTGCTGTTTCTGCAGTTGCTTAATTAGCACAGGTGCTTGCGGGAAGAGCTTAGGCAGTATGCTCTCTTCCACGCATTGCTCGGCAAGGCGTGACACCTCAGCAATGCTTAAATGGCTTATTGGCGCAATAGAAAAATCTAAATACGCCTGCATATCCAGCTCACCCTCACTGTATAAAGCCATCAAACGTTGGTCTTCAGCAATAAAGTCAGGGTGGGTAACAATACCTTTTTCAACTAAAAAAACATGCCAAAGCATCGCACAATCAGCATTGATTAACGTTTCATCCATATCAAATACATACAAGGGGTTCGGCATCGTTATGCACTCACAGGTTGAATTTCATTTAAGTTGAAACGCAGATTCAACTGATGCCCTTGTGCAAACAGTCTTTCCGAGGAGCGATTAAGCAAGTCGACTGTTAACTGACAATCCTGACACTGCTCCATACCCACCGAATAACGAATGACATTACCCAGCAACTGCTGATGCAGGACTGTTGCTTGTAAGGGTTTAGAAATATGTGCGGGGTAATGACGCCCGATTTCTTCGACATAAATTGACTCTGGTCGAATGGCGATTTTATTTACCGTATCAATATTAAACAGCTGCTTGGCTTGCTGCGCCTCTATAAGGTTGTATTGCCCCATAAACTCGGCAACAAACTCGTTTCCAGGCTGAGTATAAATTTCTTCTGGTGAGCCTTGCTGAACGATTTCACCTTTGTTCATCAAAAAGATACGATCCGACATTGTCATCGCCTCTTCTTGGTCATGGGTCACAAACACAGTCGTGAGGTTCAGCTCTTTTTGAATATCACGAATCTGTTGGCGCAAACGTTTACGGATTTTTGCATCAAGCGCTGACAGCGGCTCATCCAGTAATAAGATTCTTGGCTTCACCACTAAAGCCCGCGCCAGTGCAACACGCTGACGCTGACCACCCGATAGCTGATGCGGGTAATGGTTTTCTTTGCCCGACAAATCAACGAGTTGGATGACATTTGCGACGTCTTTCTGGATGGTTTTAGCCTCAAGCTTTTTCATTTTTAAGCCAAAGGCAATATTACCTGCAACTGTCATATTAGGAAACAGTGCATACGACTGAAACACCATGCCAATGCCACGTTCTTGGGGTGTTTGCTCGGTAATATCCTCACCATCAACATAAATACGACCGCCATCAACTGGGTTCAAACCTGCCAAACTGCGTAGCAAAGTCGATTTTCCACAGCCACTTGGCCCCAACAAGGTAATAAATTCACCTTGGCTTATATTGAAATCAATATTTTCAAACACGGTATTTTGGCCGAAGCGTTTAGTGAGCTTAGCAACGCTCACGTAATTCTTTTTATGGATGGCATTCATAGTTTTTCTCCTTGACTAAAACGACTAGCCAGCCAGGTCATCCCAAAAATAAATAAGAAATAAGTCATAACCAACGCTGACGTAAAGTGCCCGCTGGTTTGGCGCATGTTGTAGAGGTAAATCTGCAGGGTTTCATACCGTGTCCCCACCAAGATATTGGCGAACACAAACTCACCGAGCAAAAACGAAAAAGAGATAAACACAGCAGCTAAAATACCTTTTTTCAAGTTAGGCAATACCACCAACAAAAAGGCTTTAGGCGTACTCGCTCCGAGCAAATGTGCTGCGTCCATCAGGTCGTGCAAATTTATTGCACTCATGCTGTTGGATAACGCTCGGTAAATAAACGGCAAGGCGATAGTGAAATAGGTACCAATCAGAATCCAAGGCGTTCCCACTATTGGCAAGGTGCTGTCAGCATACAATTGCAATAAGCCAACTGAAGACACCACAGGAGGAACAGCAAAGGGTAATAAGATCAAAATATTCATGACCTTATCAAGCTTAGGGTAATAATAAAAAACAACAAAGACGGTGGGCAATATCAAGGCAAGGCTCAATATTAAAGCGCTGATACCAATCACCAGTGAGCGTCCAAAAGCTGCGATAAATCGCTCATCACTTAATAGCTTTAAGTACCAGTCAAAGGTAAAGCCACTGGGCAATATAGTTGCGCCCCAACTGGATGAAAAAGAGTACAGCAGCGTGGCTAAAATAGGCACCAACATAATGCCGACGATGCCATAAACGATAACCTTGTGAAACAGCATTGAGCTGCTTGAATTAACGGTTTGCATTGTAGCTCCTTGACACCAACCATTGATTAATCAGGGTGATAAACGCCAGTAAGGCCAGCAGTAATACCGAGATTGCAGCGGCTAAGTTAGGCTCTAAAAACAAGTCACCGGAAACCAAGCTGGCAATACGAATAGTCACCAAGTTATAACTGCCTCCGGTTAAGGCATACACGCTGGCATACGCACCAATGGCGTTGGCAATTAAAATAATGAGCGTACCGAGCAGCGCAGGCGTTAAAACAGGGAGCGCAATACGTAACCAATACTGATAACTACTGGCTCCAAGTAAAGCAGCGGCTTCTTTCCAGTCGTGTTTTAAACTGTCAAAAGCTGGGTAGAGCAGCAATACCGCCAGTGGTATTTGAAAGTAGACATAAATCGCTAATAACCCCCACTTACCATATAAGTTAAAGTCATCAATAAACCCGTGTTTTTTAAGTAACAAGGTAAATGCGCCATTGAAACCTAAAATAATAATAAAGGCGAAAGCCAAGGGTACGCCTGAGAAGTTACTGCTCATGTTGGTAAAAGCAATGACAGCGTTGCGTACTTTACTGTCGACATACCGCAACGACGAAACCAACAGCGTTGCGATCCCTAGCCCTAAAAGACTGGACCAAGCCGACAGCCATAAACTGTTGCTAAAACCTTGCAACATAAACTTAGAGCCCAGTACTTCTTGGTAGTTTTCTAAAGACCACTGCCCTTCATAAATAAAACTATTGATAACAACCCACAGCATGGGTGCGAGTTGAAACAAATAAAATAAAATTAAAAACGGAATAAAGTATAAGGCTGGCTTTAGTCGCCGCAACCCAAACTGTAGCTTTGATGTGCTTTTTTTGACCTGCTGTGGCATCTGCAAATCATTCAATTTAAGGCTGCGCTTGGTCATGGCTCACGACCCCTTTAAAGTGGTTAGCGGGCTGCTTGCAAACAATTGCGAAGAGTAGGGTTTGTTGTGCTCCAGTCTCATTAAGTGACAAACACTGCCGCAGATTTCAGTTTGCTTGACACTCAAATGAGCCTCTGCCCCGCTACTGCTTTGTTTTTGCTGTGCGAAAGCATCACCGATCACAAACAAAGGAACCTCCCGTTCTTCAGGTAACGTGCCACCATGTGATAAATCATTGTTCATGCCGTGGTCACTGGTCACCATGACTTGATACCCATCGCTTAACCATGCCTCGATGTAATTGGACAGATGGATGTCTGCACCGCGTGCGCAGTTTCGATATTGACGCGAATCTAAGCCAAATTTATGGCCCTGATCATCAATATTCATGGGGTGGATTAAGAGTAAATCCGGCTGATAGGTGCGGCGTAAGTATTCAGCATCCAGAAACAGCGCCTCATCGGGGTAGTGATCCCAGTGATAGAAGCAGCCGTGCTGAATATTCAGGGTTTCATCATGGGTAAAGCGATCGCGCACGGCAACATAAGGCGCTCGGTTATATAGCTCACTCACCCAATGGTACGCCGCCGCTGCAGTCACTTTACCCTGCTGCTGCGCGAGACTAAAAATGGATTCATGCTTGGATAAGCGCACAATTTGATTGTTAACAATGCCGCTCTCAATGGGTCGCACCCCAGTTAAAATGCATTCATACAGCGGGCGCGACATTGAAGGCAGTTCAGCTTGTACTTGAAACAGCATGGCTCGATCTTGTTCAACGAGCCCATTCAAGTAGCCCATGCAATCACGGGCAACCTGATAATTGAGCCCATCAAGAATCACTAAGATAACTTTGCTATTCATAAAATCGACTACTTATTTGAATATTACTGTTGATTAATCAAGACGCTTTCTTGCCATTGGCGTGGCAATTTACGGGCTGATTTTTCCCAAGCAGCAAAATCACTGACGGAATGAACATTGTTGTATTGCGAGTTGGGTAAGAGCTTGTCTTGAATAGACTTTGGCAGGATGACATCCGTACGTATTGGCCGCGCATAACCTTCTGCAAGGTTAATCTGACCTTTATCACTAAAAATGTATTCGCGGGTTAATTTGGCTGCGTTGGGGTTTTTCGCATAGGCATTGATAACAGTGGTGTAACCGGAAATCACCGAGCCGTCTTGCGGAATACTGACACTAAAGCGCGCTCTATCGATTTGATCACGGTAGTTCAGCGCATTGAAGTCCCACATTAGAGCAACTTCAACCTCGCCTTTCTCTAGGTTGGCAACACCTGGATTGGTAAAAGAGAGTCGTCCTTGCTTGGCCAGCTCAGCAAAAAAATCAATAGCGGGCTGCAGGTTCTTTTCATTACCGCCTTTAGCAAAAGCTGCGGCAAGGACAGCATTATTGGCTTGAGCTGCGACACCTACATCGCCAATGCTGACTTTATAGTCGCCTGTGAGTAGGTCATCCCAAGCTTGTGGTGGGTTTTTTACTAAATTGTTATTTGAGATAAAAGCGATAGTGCCGGTATAAGCAAGCGCCCAATGGCCCTCTTGGTCTTTTGCCCAAGCAGGAATGCTCTCCCACGTAGTTGGCTTGTAGGCTTGGGTAACGCCTTTTTTAACCGCAACACGCGCAAAAGCAAAACCTATATCACCAATATCAGCCGTAGCGTTCTTTTTTTCAGCATCAAATTTGGCGATTTCCTGTGCCGAGCTCATATCAGTATCTTTATGCTTTAAGCCATACTCTTTTTCTAAGTCTTGCCAAGTGCCTTTCCAATTAGCCCAGCTGTCTGGCATGCCGACACTATAAACGTGCCCTTCTTTTTTTGCCGCCTCTACTAACGCTTGGATACTTTCATCCTGAGCGAACACGTTTAGCGAAAAAAGCGTTGCAGTTAAACCAGCACACATTAATAAGCGATTCATTCGTGCGATTCCTTTAGGTCAGATATTATCGGGCTAGCCTAAAGACGCGGTATGACATTTTGACTACATTTATTGTTCAGTTTCTTGACAATTTTATGACGGATTTATTTCAGCCAGAATATATCTGCACTGAACGCCTTGGGCAGACCTAAGAGAGAGCATCTGCCTCATCATGACCTTTCCTCATACACCTACTGAAATAAGATCATTTTTGTTCATGTCAGTATCCGCGTATAAATACATCCATTCCCTGCTCTAAACCGCTAGAGCACTTATTAATACACGATAAACACGAACAAGCACTGTA
>CANRHT010000287.1 GCA_947630465.1 uncultured Pseudomonadaceae bacterium | reverse complement strand
TTATCTTTACGCCTACGGCCCAAGGCATGGCCAAAGCCGGGCAATTTCCCGCCAACACCACGATCACACAACTGATCGAACAAGGCGACGTCAGTATTGATGCTATCGTGTACGAGGACTTTTTACCTGTTAGTGCTGCGGGTATTTTCCAATCAAACCTGGGTGACAATGGCGCAGCGGAATACACTCAGTTATCAAACCAAGACCTCTTTGAGCGTGATTTAGGCCAAACCGTGATTGACGAGCAAGCTCTCTATCAAGAACAGTCCGAACGCTCGTTAGCCAGCTGTCTGGCCCAATTAGGATTGTAAAATCGCGATGACCCTGTATCAGTTCAAACAAAAAACCCCACATATTGCCGCCAGTGCGTATGTGGCGAACGAAGCCGTTATCATTGGTGACGTACATCTAGGTGAACACGTCAGCGTCTGGCCCGGCGCGGTGTTACGCGGCGACAACGAGCCCATCGTACTCGGTGACGGCAGCAACGCCCAAGAAGGCGCTGTGTTTCATACTGATCCAGGCTTTCCATTAACGGTAGGCAAACACGTCACCATTGGGCATCAAGCCATGCTGCATGGCTGTACGATTGGTGACGGCAGCCTCATCGGTATACAGGCGGTTGTCTTAAATGGGGCCGTCATTGGCGAACAGTCCTTAGTCGGGGCAGGCGCTCTGGTGACGGAGGGCAAACAGTTCCCTCCCCGATCGTTAATTATTGGCAGCCCCGCCAAAGCCATCCGCACCCTAACCGACGAAGACATTGCCGGACTACAACGCAATGCAGATAGCTACATAGAACGGGGGCAGGCGTTTAAGACGGAATTAAAAAAACTATAAAATTAGACTATTTAGGATTCACAACCGTTGCGGACTCAATACACTGCCGTGCCCGATTTTTTGCCTCGTGGTAGGCTTCGTGCAACAACAAAGCACGGTCTGTACGGACATCAAGTTTAGCGGGTGAACGGAACAACGAGGTGGTTTTAGGCACATAGCAAAATGACTGTCCATAACCATAACGCAACCACACATGCCAGTCCTCAAGCTGGTCTAGCTCTACATCAAAACCACCCCACTTTTCGTACCGTTCACGCTGGAACAAAATGGCTTGGATAGGAATGAAATTATGATGCTCAAGCACCGTGTAATCCCACTCTTGAAAAAACGTCTGAGGGGTATTGAAATGTTCCTCGGTATAGCTCTGTCGATCTGCCGCCATATCCGTTTGTACCTCTAGGGCTAGGGCATAGGCCGCGCTACAGTGTGTATTTTTTATCAGTGCCTGAGCTAAAGTTTCGATATGATCTGCAAAAATCAAATCATCATCATCTAAAAACATTAACCAACGACCTTGGGCAGCAGCAAGCCCTGTATTACCCGCCGAAGAACGCCCCTCTTTGGGATTAGCAATAAAGCGCACAGACTGACCAGCCTGCACCTGCGTAGCCATGTGTTCGACTACGGCTTGTTGTGTATTGCCCCCGTCCTCTACCACGATCAATTCAATATGGGGGTAGGTTTGATTCAATACACTACGCATGGTTTGCTGTAATAGCGCACTCCGACCTTGATAGGTACGTGTAATAATGGACACCAATGGCGGATTTGGGGCAGTAACAGGTTCACATACCCAAAACGGGCCTTGGCGTGCAAACTCAAAATCCAAGCCATAAAAAGCAAAATGCGCAGAAACAGGGCCTTTGCCCTTTTTAAAGTACCCCCAATTGGCGATTACCTTTTTAAAACCTGCCCATAATGCAGCACGCGCACCGGCAAAAGGCTGGCTGCGCAACATAAACAACAGATAAAGCAACAAACCACGCTTTGCATCATGCCCTGACCCATAACGCAGGCGCAGATACATATTACCTACAAAACCACCCGCGTACTGCACAGGCTTGACCTGACCGGCTGATTCGTAGGTGTAATGATGCACCACCGCCTTAGGTACGTATTTTAGGGCATAGCCATAAGACCGAAAACGGTAGGATAGTTCTACGTCCTCGCAGTACATAAAAATACGCGGCTCGTAGCCCCCCACCTGTTCGTAGGCCGCACGACGCAATAAAATACACGCATGTGATGACCAATTACATTCCAGAGTCACTGGGTCATAGTATTTAGGGTGCTCATAGGGAACCTGACGGAACTCCCAACAGGCCACCGTGCTGTCAGCATCAGACAACGCCATACGCATCGCATTGACGATCGCATCTGGTTCAAACTCTAAATCCAGATTCGTCACCAAACAATACGGGCTTTTCCCGGCCTGAATCGCACGATCATGCCCGGCCCCAAAACCTAAATTATCCTGCTCGATCAGTTGGGCACTGGCGAATAAAGCACCGTGTTCCGCCAACAACTGCTGGGTCAGACTAACCGTTTGATCGGTAGAGCCGTGATCCACAAAGCACAAATGCAAGCGATCCAAAGGATAGGCTTGTTGGCGTAAGGACGTCAAAAAAGGCACGAGCCAGCGCTCGCTGTTATACATCACGATCGACACATCAATCATCGGCCATTGCGCAGGCGGCGCAGCCAACTGTGCCGTCGCACAGGCGCTTTCATCAAAGCGACGCTGCGCTAACGCCTGTAACGCAGGCAAATTGGACTCGGCATAACAGCGATCATGGATTTTCTGTTTTGTAGTATGTTTCCAATGCCCGACTCGGAGACGTGAACGCCGTAGCCAAGCCCATCGGTTATAGAGAGGGTCTAGAGTACGGTCAACCGCATGACAAACGCGAGATATAAAATGCAACATAAAAAAAACACTAATTAACGAGAAAACCCTATAGCCCACGCCACAGAGTACGGCTGATTACAGACCAACGGAACCACACCAAACAACCGTTCCAAGGCATGTAAAATCGTACCATCTTTACCAATGGGCTCGGGGGGATAATCCTGCCACCCTAAACCCAACCCCACAAAACGCGCCAACACATGGTCACGCATCCAGAACATCGTACCCACCGGAAAATTAAAGGCATTGGGCAAAGTCCCTAGCTGCATTTTATCGGCTAATAACTGCGCAAAAGGTTGGTTAGCATCCCAACCTATCATTTTAGGGTCATCGGGATACACCATACTACAGTCTGGGTACAACACCATCTGAGAAATACAGGCATCTAACATCGCACCTGACTGAGCGCTGCCTAACATTGCCTCTAGCAAAAAACGTTGCCACGCCGTCACAGCATCACGCTCTTGGACATGCAAACTTTGTTTGGTATGAATATGACCAATATAACGATAGTTTTGCACTAATTCTGGGCCAAACTCAGTCAGCAATGGGCCAATATCGCGGCCTCGGTTAGGCACAATGCGTACATCGACCTTTGCCGTATAGTCTGCCAACAAATGAGCCGCTATGTCCGCATCAGCTTGATCTCGTACACTAATAAACAAATCAGGGCGCGACTGATTGGACTCAAGGCGCTGCAATAACTCAGGCAACATATCCACATAATACGCATGAATATGCAATGCCACTGGCGCATCCGCTGCAACCACCACCGAGGCATTTTTTATGGTGCGCTGTTGCCACGGCCCGGTGGGTTTACCCTGAGCCACATAATGGCCTAAAGGCTCACAAAAAGGAGGTAGTTGATTACGTTCTGCATAAATAGCGGGATTAAAGCCCGGACAGGGTTTGCGTGGCTCTATCCCCGTATGCCAACGCCGTAAATACTGCTCTAGGTATTGGCTTTGATCTACCTCTTCGTTAAAGTCAGGCGCAAAAAAGCTGGAAACAAATAATTGTGCAGCACGAATATGCGCGCTATCCGTCTGATGTTGTAGATGCTGTGCCTGGCTCTGCTCTAAAAGGTGAATCCAATCAGTACGCGTTAACTGCTGCCAATCCGCAAACTGCCACGCAGCTAACCCCCTATCACTGAACAGCGATGATAAATAAGGCTGTGCGCTGGGTTGGGCAACACCTGCATTTGCCCAAAAAAACAGCTCTTGCAAAGTGGACTGAGAATTCAAGGCATCTGAATCCTGCCAAAACACCGCTGTGCGGGGTAAACCAGCTAAAGCCAAGCTCCAATACGCATTTTTTGCACCCACCCCAAAAATCAGGCTGTGCTGCAAACTGGGATAGCGCTGTTTTAAATACTGAATGGTGTACTGCAACTCTCCGTAATGATGGCGCACATTATGCACATACACCCGATTGAATTCCGACCAATCCAATACCGCTGTCCCCAACTGTAATACCGTGATTTCATACCGGTACTGCAAATCCAAAAGCAGCTCGTACAGTTTTTGCTGCTCTGCAAGATCAGTAGGATATAAGGCGCACACCACCAACACGTGTTGATCGCTTAAAAGCGGAATCGACTTTTTACCCCCTTGCATCCAACGCACTGACATGGGCGCGGCCTGCTCAAAATGGGCCTGAACAGACAATGAACTGTGTTGCAACTGCTCTGCATTTAACACCCTATAGGCTTCCTCATCAAAGAGATCAGGCAAGCCAGCAATGGGGTACGCCTCTTGGAGCTGATAGAGACGTTGCTCTAGACCCATAGCACGCTGTTCAGCCAAATACAGTTTTGACTCTAGGCTCTGTATCCGTTGCATGGCGGCTTGGGTATATAGCTGTGCCAATTGAGATTCGAGTAATGGCGGCTGCGATGTTTTATCCACAAATAATCCATTAAAGAAAGGTATGGGTTCTTTTCACAGAAATAGAAAATATAATTTAGATAATTTCAGTTAAACTTAGTTTTATTTTTGACTGGCGCTCATTGCCACCAATAGTATCTCGCCCGTTACTTTACTCCTCTTTACGTTTTATCGCTATTGATCGTGGTTGACCGCCCAGAAATGGACGGGCTACGACCCTGCCTTAGCGTTTTTTGCTATGCTTAGCTACCTTCATTTCCACTGGCTGTAAAAAATGATTTTTAGCTCCTCGATCTTCATTCTGGTATTTATGCCCATCGTTTTTTTTGGCTATTTTTGGCTAAATAAAAAACGACTTATCAGTGGGGGGAAAGTCTGGCTAACCATCGCTAGTTTTGTTTTTTATGGATACTGGAGCATCAGCTATATCCCATTGCTGGTGGCTTCGATACTATTTAATTTTATTATTGGTGGGGCTGCATCCCCCTACCAAACCCGCATCAACCTAAATGACAAAAAAAGAAAATGGGCGTTGATTCTGGGGATTGCTGGCAACTTATTACTATTAGGCTACTTTAAGTATGCCAATTTTTTTATTGATAACATTAATACCTTTACTGGTTCAGAATTTCATCTAACTCATATCATTCTACCGTTAGGAATCAGTTTCTACACCTTTACCCAGATCGCGTTTTTAGTCGATAGTTATCAAGGCAAAGCCAAAGAATACGACCTGATTAACTACGCCCTATTTGTCACATTTTTTCCGCATCTGATTGCTGGCCCTATTTTGCATCATACCGAAATGATGAGCCAGTTTACGTCTCGATGGACATGGTGTGTGCGACATCGACATATTTTAATGGGGCTATTTATTTTTAGTATTGGCCTATTTAAAAAAGTGATGATTGCCGATACATTTGCTATCTGGGCAGATGCAGGCTTTGCCTCAGGTGTAGAACACCATTTTTTTAGTGCATGGGCAACCAGCTTATCCTATACCTTTCAGCTTTACTTTGACTTTAGCGGCTATTGCGATATGGCCATAGGGGCATCGCTGCTGTTTAATATTTGGCTGCCATTAAACTTTAACTCCCCTTACAAAGCGTATGACATTCAGGACTTCTGGCGACGTTGGCATATTACATTAGGCCGTTATTTGCGTGACTACCTGTACATTCCATTAGGTGGTAATCGCAATGGTAAATACCTGATGTATGCCAATCTGTTCATTACCTTTTTGCTTGGGGGATTATGGCATGGTGCCAGTTGGATGTTTGTCATGTGGGGTGCATTACACGGCGCGGCCTTAATTATCCATCGCCTTTGGAAAAGCGCAGGCTGCACCCTACCTAAACCCATCGCATGGCTCGTCACCTTTTTATTCGTCAACGTCACATGGGTGTTTTTCCGTGCCACCTCTATGGACGATGCATGGCGAATTTTAAAAGGTATGGTGGATATTGCCTCTATACAAAGTATCACAGCTCATGACATCCCCTACCATCACTACGCATGGGGCGGAGCCTTGATTGACACCTTTAACCACTATCTACCTGCTAGCCTGACCGCTTACTTATTAAGTTTTATTATGATTATCGTTGCCTTTGTGATCTGCAGCCAACGTAATGCCTTTCAGATGACAACCCAGGGGCAAATGGGTTGGAGCAAAGTCGCCTACATGACGGTGTTATTTAGCATTGCTATGTATGCCACTAACACCAGCAGTAGCGCTGTTTTTCTCTACTACAACTTTTAAGGCCGGACGATGATAAGAAAAAAAATCCATGCATTCCTGTGTGTGTTCTTGGTATCTTTGGCCTTACTTCCTGCGTGGAACCTGTACCAAAATCAATCCATTAAGAACCTCTATAACACGGACAAAATTCAACCCTTATTTGGCTGGCTTAGTTATCAGATGGGGATATCTATCAACCCCCAACAAACCTATCTAGGGAAAGACGGCTGGCTTTTTCTGGGTAATACCTACATGAACGGGGTAGAAAAAAAGAGAAAACTCAGTGAGCAAGACAAAGAACACATCCACACCATTATCCATAATGCTACCCTCTGGAAACACTGGTTTTTAAACCAAGGCGTCCAGTCTTATACGATTATGCTTGCCCCTGATAAAGACAGCGTCTACAGCGAAAAAACACCAGACTGGGTCAAAAACCCCATGACAACACCTTTGAGCTACTTTAAAGAAAACAATAATGAAAATATATATGTCGTTCTGTTAGACGCCTTAGAACAAGCCAGACAGACGTATACCTTGCCCTTATACTTTAAAACAGACTCTCACTGGAATCAGCTGGGCGCATGGGTTGGCTTTAAAGCGTTTATGCATACGCTACAACAAAAACACCCTCACTTACGATTTAACCCATATGACTTTGAAAACACTATCTATCAATACGGCAACAATCAAGGCGACCTGACTAACTTTTTACACATCGCTAACTACGTAGACGACTATTTTGTTAGCTCTACCCATACCACTGCCACCCCCCCTACGGTCGAGGTCATTGACTATGACAACCAAACCTCTCTAGGCATCAAATCCATTACTTTTGCTGATAGTCAACACACCCCGACGCTATATAAAAACTCAGCCGCGTTAAATCAAGAAAAAGTCTTATGGATACATGACTCATTTGGATCCAGTATGGTGCCTTTTATGCTGGAGCATTTCAAAGAAGTCATGCATATACATATCCTTGGCGCCACACCAGAAAAAATCACGGACTTAGTACGCTCCTACGCGCCAGACCTGGTAGTTACTACTGTTGTGGAACGCGAATCCAGAGATCGCTTCTACTCAGAAACCCCGCTATAACCCACTTATTTATTCCTATTTACTTATGAACTACCGCCCAGAAATTGACGGATTGCGCACTTTTGCGATATTACCCGTATTGTTTTTTCATGCCGGATTTTCGTGGATATCGGGTGGTTTTTTAGGTGTAGACGTTTTTTTTGTCATTAGCGGCTATTTAATTAGCTCTATTATTATTAAAGAATATACCAACCACCAATTTAGCTTAGCGTATTTCTATGAACGTCGGGCGCGGCGCATTTTACCGGCATTATTTTTTGTTTTAGTCAGCTCCACGATGGCGGCGTGGTGGCTGTTAGGCCCCCAACAATTAACCAGCTTTGCCCAAAGCGTGATGGCTACTTTGGGTTTTGTTGCGAATATCTATTTTTGGCAGCACATTGATTATTTCACAGGTGATACGAGTCTGCTCCCTTTGCTGCACTTGTGGTCACTTGGGGTAGAGGAGCAATTTTACCTACTATTCCCCCTGCTTTTTCTGGCGTTCTGGTCAAAAAAACACCGTTTGATTGGCCTATTAGCTGCCTTATTTGTAGCGAGCCTACTGGCAGCTCATTGGATTAACCCCAGTTATGGTAGCGCTGCTTTTTATTTGTTACCCACACGCGCTTGGGAGCTACTGGCTGGGGCAGCCTGTGCCTTTTATCTGCATCAACGCCCCTCTCAGGGTAGAGTCTGGGGTAATCAACTGGGTAGCGCCCTTGCCTTAGTCGTCCTTATCATCAGCTTTGTCTGCTTTAGCCCTAGCACCCATCACCCAAGCCTGTGGACACTCATACCAGTGGGCGCCACCGTGGGGCTGATCGTATTTACCCAACCCTATACCTATACGGCTCGATTGCTCAGTCTACGTCCCTTGGTTTGGATTGGATTATTAAGCTATAGCGCGTATTTGTGGCATCAGCCGTTATTTGCCTTTACCCGCATTGCCTTAGTTCAAACCGAACTAGACCTTAAAACCAGTCTGGGCTTGCTTGTGCTGACCTTTGTGTTGGCTGCCATGAGTTGGCGCTGGGTAGAACAACCCTTTAGGAATCGTCAATTCCTATCGCGACGCACGGTGTTTAGTCTTAGTTTAGGTAGCATTGCCATGATGATGAGTGCCATGCTGTGGCTACAATACCAACATGGCTACCCCCAACGCTTTAACACGGTGCAGCGCATGCTGTTTACCCACCAAGCCTTGTCGGCCCAACAAGCTAGCCACGACCCGTGTTTTGTAGCAGAAGACAAAGACAGCCAAGTATTAGGCGAAGCCTGTAGAATCAACACCGAACAACCCAATGCCATGCTGGGCGACTCGCATGCGTCGGCGCTGTGGTATGGCTTAGTCCAACACTACCCTCTTGCTAAATACACCGCCAGCGGTTGTGCGCCATTGCTTGGTGATGAAATCCATGCTTGGCGTCCTTTTTGCCCTGCTGTGAACCAGTTTAATTTTAGTGAAATTCAACAAAAACAACCTCCATTGGTTATTTTGCATGCGAACTGGCTGCTGTATCACAAAAACCTACCCCAACATGATCCCGATTTGATCGGTAAACAGCTTAGCAATACGTTAGCTTATCTACGCCAGATCGCCCCGCACACCCACGTCATTGTTATTGGAGACGTACCACAATGGCCGCCCTCTTTAATTTCGATATTAAGTAACTACGCTAAAACTGGCGATGCCCCCCACCAACTGCCTAACCCCACCTATGCGGAATTAAAACAGTTAGAACAGCGCCTACAGCGTCATATGGATAAGCAGGCACTATTTATCAGTGTGTTAGATATGTTATGTGATGCAGAGGGTCTGTGCCAGACGGTCGTCCCCGTTGGTGACACGTGGGAACCGGTAGCTTGGGATTACGGGCATTTAAGCCGCAGCGGCGCGAATACCCTAGCTCACGCTATTAAAGCGCGCATCGCTGCGTACGTAGACCCGACTAAAAATTAAATTTTAAGGTGTCGTCGTGACCATTACCCTCGCCGAACAGTGCATCCACATCGGCGGGGGCATCAACGGCAGGGTTATGTTTTTGTAGACGAACTAACAAGTGCGCCTGTTGTAAAGACAGGTTCACGGCATAAGCAATGCCCAAAGCCTGCACCCGACGCAGAGCTAAAAAATCCGCATCCGGTAATTTAGCCAAGGCGGCCTCGTCCACACAAAACAACCCCGTTAACTGCAATTGCAGTTGGTCTTTTAGCCCTTGGGGAAAAGGCATTAACACCCCTGCATCGGCCAGTGCCTGTACAGCGGTTTGGGTGCGTGCAAACAAGGGGCTGTCTTTTAACAACTGGTCTTGGATAGCTTGTACCGCCGGAGTTAACGCCCCATCTGCCGTCATCAAGGGCTGCGCACCGGCCTGATTTGCGGTTGCCGCCAACTTTCCGTTTAAATTAAAACGTAAAAAAGACAAATCGTAGACTTACCGTCAAGCGCACAGTTCATAACTAGAGACTTTTGCCGTTACGCGTCGTTTAAATTCACTC
>CANRHT010000286.1 GCA_947630465.1 uncultured Pseudomonadaceae bacterium | reverse complement strand
AATAGAAATAAATCATACCCGTCGAATATCATTAATAAGGTACAGACAATAAGTATTGTCCAATGAAACTTACCAAATCGGGCATTATCAATATACCCCTGAACTTCCAGCTCTTTCATATCAACCACCTGTTTTTATCATTATTAGTGCTAATAAAACTATTATTTTCAAAAAATCTACACAAAAAAACTCTACACAACCTATGTTGTATATAATCATTTTATATAAACTCGGGGTTCAGCTCAGGAAACACTGGTTATAAATAGACTTTTTCTTGAAACCTCCAAAATTAACTAACAAGGTTCAAACCTATGTTTTTATTTAAACAATAAAAATATATTAATTATTAATGAATCTAAGCACTGCTTGATTGAATGCAGCAGGTTGTTCGATGTTGGATATATGCGAAGCATCAATTTCAAATAACTGGCTATTAGCAACCTGGTTCACAATAAATTGTGCGTCTGCAACAGTAGTCACAGGATCCTGTTGACCTGCTATCGCTAACAGAGGTATCGAGATTCCTGATATGCCTTCACGCAAGTCTGCTACCGCTAATGCTTCGCAACAGTTGGCGTAACCAAGCTGACAACCTGCTGCTAAGCCCTGACTTAAAGCAGCAACAACAGCAGAATTTGCTTGAATAAAGCCTTCAGTGAACCAACGTGAAGCAGCGGTTTCAGCAATTTTCTGTAAACCATTTTCGCGGACTGCAGCAGCACGCTCTAACCAGGCTTTTTCTTCACCGATTTTTGCTGCAGTATTACAAACAATAACTTTGTTAAGACGCTCTGCTTTATTAATAGCCAGCCACTGGCCAACTAAACCACCCATCGAGATGCCACAGAAGCTAGCTTTTTCTACTTTTAAGTGATCCAGCAAGTTGATCACGTCTTCACCCAGTTGCTCTACTGTATAAGCTCCTGCTGGTGTGGATGACGCACCATGTCCACGGCTGTCATAACAAATCACATAAAAGTGTTCTTTAAAAAACTCCACCTGTGATTGCCACATGCTTAAATTAGTACCTAAAGAGTTAGATAGCACTAATGCAGGATTAGCGGCATCACCATAGGTTTCATAGTTTAATGTAACGCCATTAAATTCAAACTTTGCCATTTTAATATTTCCCCTTAAACACGCTCAATAATTAATGCAATACCCTGACCTACACCAATGCACATCGAGCAGAGGGCATAACGGCCTTGATTAGCTTCAAGTTGATTCAGCGCTGTAGTTACTAAGCGCGCCCCTGAAGCACCCAATGGATGCCCCATTGAAATAGCGCCACCATTTGGATTTACTTTTGCTGAATCATCGGCCAAACCTAAGTCGCGAGTGACGGCTAACGCTTGTGCTGAAAAGGCTTCATTCAGCTCAATCACATCCATTTGCTCAAGGGTTAACTTGGTTTTTTCCAGTAGCTTTTTAATGGCTGGAGCTGGGGCAAAACCCATGATTCTTGGCTCAACACCCACCACTGTTGCGCCAATAATTTTTGCTCGAGGCTTTAAGCCATACTGTGCAATGGCGTCATCTGAAGCGATCAGCAAAGCGCACGCACCGTCATTAATTCCAGACGCATTACCTGCGGTAATGGTGCCATCGGACTTCACAATAGGTTTTAACTTGTTCAGGTTTTCTAAGGTGGTTGAAGCCCGTGGATGCTCATCTTCAGCAAAGAGGATGGGATCACTCCTGCGCTGTGGAACCTCGACTGTGACAATCTCATTGGCAAAGAAGCCACGCGCATGTGCTGCGGCAGTACGCTGCTGGCTTTGCAGCGCAAACGCGTCTTGATCAGCGCGGCTAATAGTAAATTGCTCAGCAACGTTTTCTGCGGTTTGCGGCATAGTCTCTACGCCATACAGCGCCTTGAGCTGCTGATTGACAAAGCGCCAGCCCATGGTGGTGTCTTCCATGTGCTGATTTCGCGCATAGGGCGTGCTCGCTTTACCCATCACAAAGGGCGCACGGGACATAGACTCCACACCACCGGCGATCAGCAAGTCGGCTTCACCGGATTTAATGGCACGCGCAGCGATGGCAATAGCATCTAACGATGAGCCGCATAATCTGTTAATTGTGGTGGCTGGGACTTCACAAGGTAAACCAGCCAGCAGTGCAGACATCCGACCAACGTTGCGGTTATCTTCTCCTGCCTGGTTCGCGCAACCATAAATCACATCATCCACCTGCTGCCAATCTACCGAAGGGTTGCGCTCCATTAGCGCTTTCAGCGGCAGAGCACCCAAATCATCGGCCCGAATCGACGCCAAACTGCCGCCATAACGGCCAAATGGCGTACGAATGGCGTCCACAATGTATGCATTTTTCATTTTGAATAAGATCCTTAAGCTTCTAAAGCGATTTAGACATAGCTATGACGTGCTACAAAAAGCGTATTAAATAAGCCAAAACACCTATCCAGTCGCATTAATGAGCTTTGCATCGGTCATGGACTGCAGCTCTGAAAACGCTAAACCTGCAACTTTCTCGATGACCTCAAAACCTTTATCAGTGACATCAATCACACAGAGGTCGGTATAAATACGGTCGACACACTTTAAACCTGTAGCTGGGTAGGTTAATTCACTGACCAATTTAGGGTCACCGTTTCGGGTCATAAAACTGGTTGTCACAAAGACTTTTTTAGCACCAACCGCGAGGTCCATTGCCCCACCCACAGCTGGAATTGCGTCGGGCGCGCCTGTGTGCCAGTTTGCTAAATCACCGTTTTGAGCAATTTGGAAAGCACCCAGCACACAGATATCCAAGTGACCGCCGCGCATCATGGCAAAGGAGTCGCCATGGTGGAAAAAAGCACCGCCGGTTAACAT
>CANRHT010000285.1 GCA_947630465.1 uncultured Pseudomonadaceae bacterium | reverse complement strand
ATAGTTTGTGTGGTAACTCACTTATCAACGCAGTCATCTTTTTTTTCAACTGAATGTCTTATCCATGATTCGGGTTAGTTTAACCTAGAAAATTATAATTCGATTTTTTAACTGAATTTTTTTAAAATTTATCCCATAGAGCAGAAATAATTCAATGGAATAACCTTGACACCATTTGATAGGCCAACTGGAAGACTTAAAGTCAATTTATTTTTCAAATTTGTTAAGAACTTAGCTATTTCAATTTGTTTATGTTTTTCTAAATGTCCTATAGGAGGTACTACAACACAATAAAAACCATTGTTATCAAAATAACTTGGTATATTAATAATTAATTCTTTCATACTTGTTTTAATTAAAACGGAATCTTTATATTTCTCTACGAGTTCTTTGTTCATCAGCTTGTAGTAATATTTTCTAAGATCTTTTTTATCTTTAGGTATGAGGCTACTATTACCCAATCTTTCAATTTTATCTTTGATATAAGTATCCTGTCTAAATAAATCACTAAACTCTACAAATGTAAAACCGTCATCATCATCATGATAATAGTAGTCGACTGATTTTAGATTTGCCTTTAGAAAGTATTTAATTCCTTTACCATCAATCTTATATCCATCTTTATCTACAGATATCAAATGATAATCAGGAAATTCATGATTCATGTTTTCTAAAAACTGGGAAATGCAAATACTATTACCACTCATTTTCTAACATCATCTCAAAAAATGGAGAACCTAGATCTTCTTGGATTTTTGCTAAAGTTTGTTTTGATGATAAACTTTGATCTAGAGATTGACCAGTTCTAGATAAATGATTAATAGCAAAATGATTTTCTATTTCATCATCATTCAAATCACTCATGATATTTTCAATATATTTCATCATATCAAAACTATGGCTAGCAACTACAACATTAATCCCATTAAGACTTAATGCATATAAAGTTTCAATCATCAACTTTTGCCAAGCAGGATGTAAATTAACTTCAGGCTCATCTATGAATACAAAACTGCCTTTGGATATCACATTCTTTTTAAGTAATAGTGCTAATAAACCTAAATTAGCTACTCCAGTTGCTGTAAGATTTATTCCAATATTCTTTTTACTAACCAAGTCTTTAAATGTTAAATCACCACTATCAGATAAATCTAATTCTCCACCTAGTTGATGAATAATCTTGTTCTGTAATTCGAAAAGATCCTGGTTATCTGAATTTGCTTTAATATTTTGATTTAATAAATCTAAGAGATCATAAAAATATTTAGGTACACCTGAAAGTCCATCAGCATCTCTACCTAAAAGTCGTAAACGTCTCATAGGATTGTCACGCAAAGCACTCAATGGTTTGCGAAGCTTCCAATAAATAGGGGATTCTATAAACACGACATTATAAAGTGATTGAAACTTTTCAATCCCTCCGCTACTTAAATTAAAATGAATTGTTTCTTTATGAATTTTAATTATACCTAAATCACCTAAATCAAATGATATAGGATCTTCTAAATCTATAGTATTACTATGAAGATCAGTTAGATTAGGAACTTGAAAGTTTTCTTTTAAAGCTTCACTAAAACCATTATTAAATTTATGAACTAATAAATCTTGAGGGTTCTTTAGTAAAGATTTCAGTCTTTTCGTATTAGCACTCACTAAATCTAAATTATTATATATGTTTTTATATTTTTTCTTATTTGCTGTTTCTTTAGTAAAAACAAGTAGAACTTCTTCAAAATCTTTAATCTTCTTTTCAACAATAACACTTCTTGTAGACTGTTCTAAATAAGTACAAGCCTCAAACTCAGATTTAATAAGATCTTTAATTTCATCTAATATATATAAAGTTTTATTAAATAAGTCTACTACACTCATACTAGGAGTCGAAGTGCTATACATTGCATATCTCAAAAGTTCAGATATCTGATTGACATATTTTATTGCATCACCAGTGACATGATCTTTGTTAATAGTACTAAAGAAACTATATAAAGCACGAGTTACAAAGCTTTTCCCTGAGGAGTTAGCACCAGAAATGACAGTAAATGAACCTAATTTTAATTGAGCATGCTTAATGTTGCCTAAGTTCTTTACTTCAAAACTAAATTTCATTTTTTCCTTTTTGGGGCATAATATATCCCAACTAAGTATAACACATATTTTATTTTATCTAATTTATTGTTTATAAAAGAATTTAATTTATAAAGTAGACCGTAAGATTTTTCTCTTATAAGTATCTATTAACATACATTTAGATATGATTACAAATAATGTTGTATATTTGGCGAAATTTAACCTAAGTAGCCTATTTGTTTTAAATATGGGAGCAATCCTCTTTGCTGCTCTGCATCCATCAGCATAGTACGTAAACGTGCTAAAAATGGCTTCATATCCTCTCCTACGTGTGCCATAGACTGTATAGCAGGTAATTCAGCTAATTTACTGCTAAACATATCTAGCTGCTTTTCTGTGAGCTTGTAGAACGTGTATTGGCTTCCCTCATCTGAACTTTTTTTAGGTAAATTTGAGTCTTTTGACTTTTCTTTTTGTTGAAATGAAAAAGAGAAGCCTGTAATTGATCTACCTTTTTTATGTTGTTTATACGTGGCTTCTATATCTGTTTTAGCATTAATTTCTTCAACGGCCATGTCTAATACCCGTGTTTTAAAATGATCCATTCTTGGATACTCATTAATACCAACTCCTAGCTGCTCTCGGAATACATTTAACTTAAATTCAGGTGTTCTACCTACACTTTTCCACTGAATTAGTAATTCGTATAGCCTAGCAGAATAAACACTCTTCAATTGAGATGTTTGACTAAGTAAATACTGAGTAAAAAAGTCTTTAATACCGTCAATCTGACTAATACCTTGTACAACTGCTAAGGTAAATACTAATTCTATCGCGCCTTCTTCATCAAGATATCTTACTTGTTGAATCCAACGGCTTTTAATTAGTTTGCCATTCTCATCAAAGAAACTAAATCTACGATTAAAAAGTGAGTCTTCTGCTTCTTTCATCCTTTGATAAGCATTTTGTCGAGTAGTGCCAAAAACTTGAGCAAAACGCAGTGCATCTATACGCAAAGGCTGATCCGTACTTAAGCCTGTACCAGTGTCTCTAGCATCTACGATTGCTAGCTGAATTACGTGTAACTCAGACAAAGTGAGTGTTTGGAACGCTTGATTTAAGCGATTTGTTTTTACGACTAATTCTTTCGCCATATTAGCTTTATTTATTAATCAATCTTATTCCAACAATAAAACATCGCTTAAAAAACCACAAGTTTTTTTTTGTGGGGATATGGGTAACTAAACGTGGGGATATGGGTAACTAAACGTGGGGATATGGGTAACTAAACGTGGGGATATGGGTAACTAAACGTGGGGATATAAGCTCTGAAACATTTGTATAGCAAGGCTTTCAGAGGTCGGAAAAGCATTTAAAAACATTTAAAAACATTTAAAAGCCTTTTTTAATTTTTTAATTGAATAAATTTTTTGATTTCAACGTACCAAATTAAGCATATGAACTTAGATTTAAGCTAAATTTCATAAAAATAGTAAAATTTTAAGCAAGGTTACTGATGTCTTACAAAATGTTATCCTACTGGATACCCTTTTCTAATCCTCAGACCTTGCCAAAGGGTTTCACCCCTTGGAACCCCATCTACAAGTCAAATATTTTCACTATTTTTAGTTTAACCCGAATCATGGATAAGCCTAGTTTCACATCGTTGTAAATTGAGGCTTGTTCTGATGGCAGATTTGATATGCGCATAAGGATGCATAAATTCCAGCGAAATAACCTGAAATGGAACGATGGCGACTGCTGACCAAGTTGTATTGTTGCTTCAATAAGCTAAAGATCGTCTCTATTTTATTGCGTTGTCTCAGCATGATTTCATCCTCTGGTGATAATTCCACTCTTCGCATGTTCTTGCGATGATAGGTAATTAATTCAATATCTTGTGTACCTAGTTTATCTTTTACAGTTTCACTGATGTAGCCACGGTCTCCAAAGATCTTATAGCTAAGAACCTAATGTGAGCTACAATACAAAAAATACTAGAATTTAAGATCATGCCAAAAACATATTCTGTAGATCTGCGTGAGAAAGTTATGCAGTTTTATAAAGAGTCTCAGCATAAGTCGAAGACTTGCGAGCTTTTTCATATCGCTCGAACGACTCTAGACGATTGGATCTTACTCGAACAGCAGACTGGTCAACTTAAACAACCTAAATCTCCAAACGCAGGACGTCCCTCATGCATTCTGGATCTCCGAGCTTTTGAGCATTTTGTAAAAAATACACCCTTTACTCAGGCTAAAGATTTGGTCCCATTATTTGAACAACATTTCGGTTATTCTGTTGGCTATCATGTCATTTTAAAAGCCCTGAAGAAGATGGGCTGGACACGTAAAAAAAAGTTTCCTTTACAAACAAGCCTGTAAATTAAGTCGTGCTGTCTTTGAATGGTGTTTGCCTCAATGGAAAGCGCAATATGGTGAAGATCACATTCTTTATATCGATGAGTCAGGCATCAATACCAATGAAACCGCAGAATATGGTTGGTCTCCTAAGGGACAACGCTGTCATGCATTCAGGTCAGGTGGGCATGGTACCAGACTCAGTATGATCAGTGCGGTCAGATCAAATGCACCCTTCAAGTTTATTCAACCTTTAGTGTTTCAAGGCTCATGTGATCGGAATATTTTTGTCGGTTGGTTGGAATATTTGTTGAAAAGCTTACAGCACAAGGACATTCAAGCTAAGCGTTATTTGGTCATCCTCGACAATGCATCGATACACAAAGGAAAAGTGATCGATGATTTAGCAGCACAATATCAGGCGAGAATTGTTTATCTACCTGCATATAGTCCTGACTTTAATCCTATTGAAAAAGCATGGTCTGTATTAAAAAGTAAAGTTAGACATATGATTGCTCAGAATAATAAAACCCTTCAGGAAACTTTAGATATCGTCTTTAAAATGATGTAGCTTATATTTTGTATTTAGCTATACCGATGTATCCTTGAGCGAGCTTCGGCAGAATCTTGATATCTGAAGTATGTCCATTCGAGAGTTGGGTCTGAATCAATTGACCCTGAGCATCCACCAATACATGCAATTTGCATCCATAGAACCAACCCATTGAGCTTTTACCTCGTGTGGCAATTTGTTTTAAAGATTTATGGCGCTGAATACGCTGATTTTTACATACAGGTAAAGTTGTAGAATCCACCCAAGC
>CANRHT010000284.1 GCA_947630465.1 uncultured Pseudomonadaceae bacterium | reverse complement strand
AATTAAGGGGGTTTTTATCAAAATTACACAGTTCTATGTACTATACAGAATTTCAAAGATGCCTTTTCATTGTAGCTTACAAATTATAAAAATTAGTAGCCGAAATCCTGTTCCATCGCAGCAGCATTAGTGGCCAGTAAATTAATCATATCCTCTCCTTAAGATTAAAACTCTAAGTCCATATGACTTATATATGGGCGCTAACCGCTCAATCAAGCACATCTTGAGAGCCTAACACCCTGCGTTGGGTTAAGAGCTACCATCCTACACCACATGATTGCAACCGGTCAAACATTTACTTCTAGCCTAGCCTTCCTCCCTCATCACCTCCAACGCCGCCCTTTCCATCACCATCACATCATCAAATACCCGCTTACGTTCCTTTTTAGGCACTCCAAGCTGCTTGATCATCATCGGCAGCACCTTGTAGTCCAAGCCTATCGGCCCATTAAATCCCATTCGCCATTGCGTGCCCATTGCCTGAAAGACCTGCATAGGCAACAAATTCTCAGGCCAGATCTCTATCGTTTCTTGCTCGAAATCATCAAGCGACAGGCCAAAGGCAGCAAGCTGCTCAGCCTGCTCCTCTGTCACTCCTGAACTATAGAGCGCTTGTGCAATGGCTTTTAGTTTCCCTCGCGTGCACCCCAAATTTCACGTAAGTAGGTCTGGATCACGGCACGCCCAGAACCCCCATAGTTTTCAAACAATCGCGCCACGTTCTCTTGGTTGAACTCCTCGGTCAACCCCCAGCCCGCCATAATATCCATCGCTGACTCCACATCATCACGATCTTTATTACGCTCTAGGTATTCATCGACTTCTGTGCGCGTCATGTGCTTATAGGTCACATCAATAGCGGTTGTTTTACCCCCTGCCACCGGAATCTTAACGGCAATGGTAAAGGTAGGATCAGGATTTAGAGAAAATGTTTGTTTTTTAGCCATACAACACCTAATAAAAAGAAAAAAGCCTCGCAGTCAGCAAGGCACATTCAAAACAATAAGAGCTAAGCCTAGTAACGAACTGGACGCCCGTTAATGGAGTACGAGGCAGCAACCGCCATCACCTGACCTTTAGTGGTCGTTGGCGTCGGGTTCATGGATGGGTAGCCGTTATAGAAAATCTGTGAACCATTGGGCAGCAATAACTCCAATGCACGAATAGATCGTGTTTCAGACGCAGCTAACCATGCTTGATAACCCGGAAGGCTTTCATCATCAGCAATGCTGATTGAGATTGACTGGGCGCTGTATTTACTAGGAATCTGCCCTTCAATATCGCTGTTTAAGAACTCATACTGCACAAACTGCGCCTCTCCTCCCTGCCCTTCAAAGTTTAAAATCTGCTGAATTTCCTCCCACTTCGTGATTTTTCGTAGTGTTCCAATACCTGCCCCTGCTTTAAATCGTCTCAGATCAGAGGTGTCTGCCTTAATCGTCACTGTGTCGCCGCTCACGTCCTCCGCTTTAAAAACGCGGTTTGTCACACCGGACCAGCCTGACACCAACTCAAACAAGTCCCCTTCATCAACATCATGGCCACTCGCCAGTGTTAAAACGGCTTTTTCTGCATTTGTGGCTGCGATAACCTTAACAGCGGGTTGGTACTCCACCGCTAACGAAACCATCGAACCATCTGGTAATTGAACTGCCATTAGGCTTCTCCAATAAAAAAACCATGACCAATGCCATGGGTATAAAAAAACCGCCTATAGGGCGGCTAAGTAAACTGCAATGAGGGCTGAAGTTTTTTCGTAACTAGATTTAGTCGCTGCGCTATCGGCGGCCTCTTACGCCGGTGCTCACTAAGACCCTTGCCACACAAGCTGGCAAACTGCTCTTGTGCATCCAGAGCCGCTTTAGCTTCGTACCACTCTTGGATTAGAGATGGGGCCACCTGGTGATGCTCAATAATATCTAATACCCAACGACGAAATGCTTGAGCTTTTTTTGTACGTGCAAACATACCTATAAGATGCGCCCCACGTAAACTAAAAACTCGAGCTCTAACAATAAGGTTTCCCGAGACCCCCGAACCAGTGGTCTCGACAATTTGCGTCATTGACTCAGAAAACTCAGCTTTATGTTTGTCGTATAAACGCGTTACCGAATCAGCCCTTGAGTAACCTAGAGCTTGAGCAATATCCGCAGCACTAGCCCATTTTTTTCCATCAACCTCAACCAATCTAATAGGTTGGTTTTGAAACATAAGTTCTTTCATCTTTGTACCTATAAACAAAAAAGCTCCAATTAAGGAGCTAAAAACAATAAAACGGACTGCTAACCCGCTCTAAACCTCGATCACTTCTCGTTGAACATCTAACTCAATTCGATACGCTAATAACGTAGAGCCCTCTTTAATAACTCGGGTACGGCCCTTTACTGTGGCGCTGAAATACAGCTGCGTGCCATCCGCATGCTCAATCTGAAATGCTTGAGCGTCTCCCAAAAACGCATCTAACAACATCTGCTGCCCTGAGTTATTCTTTAATCGAAGAATCTCCCACGATAAAGACGGTAGGACTCGTCCCACCCGCTCTTGGTAGCTATAGTTCAGGTGTATGGGCGCACGAGTAATAGTGACATGCTGCTCGGCAATATCACCTGCATCGCGAACCCCTTTTATGGGCGTATACGTAAGCGCCCGATACCCAGCGACATCGTAAGTAGAGGGTAATGTGGGGGAAATAGAAACGGTAGTACCAACGGCTAGTGAAACGTGCTCGCTCATATCACATCCATTCGATAGTAAGAAGTCAACGGCACGGCAATAAAACCATCTTGTGGTAACTTCGGCCCCATGCTCATGACAGAGATAAGTTGTACAAACTGATTCTCGACCGGCAACCGCAGATTTTTTGGAAAGTGAGCAATAACTTGAGCCGCTTTCCTTTCTATATCGCCCATACCAGTACCACTCACCATCACCAAATCAACTTGGAAGACTCCTCGATACAGCCTGTGCTGCCCTGCTAAGTCATTACTGTCTGAACTAGCTGGCATAACAAATGCTCGTAAGTGCGACTGCCTAGTAATTGGTTTGAACGTTCTGCCCTCCCAGGCGACACGCAGCCCCTCCTCTTTAGCAAAGGCATCAAGCCTTACCTCTAGGGCCGCCCGAATTTGAGATTGCATCATTTGGACGTAACCTCCTTAACGGCGTTATCAACCATTGTTTGAAACTCAGCCACCGTAATGCGCACCATGCCCTGCGGCGCTTGGCTAGACCATGCCTCAAACTCTAAGCGTGGTCCATAAGGCAGGTTGTTAGTAATATGCGCTACTGAGCCTGCATAAATGCTTTCGACCTCTGCAGTCAAACGGTTTTTGGTTGCAATTCCCTGTGCATCGATTTCATTCAAAATACCAGAAGCGGGCCGGTCTAAGGCTATTTGCCAGTTAGCCCTAAAATGTCCGCCTACATAGCCCGGCGGGGGCTTTGAGACCCAGTTGTTTGGATCACCCACAGGGCTGCGTTCTACAATCGCCGAAGCTAACTGCAAGACAACTGAGCGCTTTACCTCGTCCATATTGCCCTTAGCCTGCTCCACGAACTTACGCACTGCTAACGAAAAGCTTCCACTCATCGCACACCTCGCACTTGCACATCATGCAAAACGGTCTTACCGGCAGGCGCTAAAGGCCGAGACACAACAACGGTAAAAAACGAACCGTTAAACCTCAGCGTGTCGCCCGTCACTGGAGTTACAACCAAGTCCGGACTGAGATAAACTCGCTGGTCTCCGTGCTGAATTAAAGTGCCATCCACATCACGCTGCGCATATTCAAGCATGACGCCTGTCGTTACATGCTCTTGTGTCACGTTTGAGCTAGACCCAGTAGACGGATCGTAATCACCCTCCACGGTTCGTTTCAGTACCATTGGTGCGCCATATCGTTTTAACAAACGCTCTGCTGTTGCTGCTGCACGGTCGTAAATGCTCATGTGATAGGCTCCACGGTAACGTGGCCATACAAACGCCTAGTAACAACTCGCTTTTTCCAACGGTCTAACCTAGCGGGGTTGTCAGCCACCTCTACTATGCCTTTACGTCTATGGATCGCAGTCACGCGATTGATTTCAACCCCATCCAAATAAACCCGTAAAGGCGGGACGTTCCCAGCCGCAAGCCAACCTCGATTGCGTCGCTCAATGCTTCGTAGTACCTGCTCCATACCTACCCCCTCTCCAAGCGAATGCCCGTCAGCTGACCCGTGGCCACTAACGGCCGCAACAAGTCATCAACAAGGGCGTATTGCACCTGCCCACCGTTTTTACTTTCCTGATACTCCGTTTTAATCGGCCCAATCGTTTCGCTTTTGACTGCATCAGTAGGAGCCACATCTGCGTATAAGCTCGCTGTTAATCCTCGGACAGCTAACTCACACGTTGCATCCAACACTCGTTTAATCGGCCAAGGCAAGCCAATACGAGGCCACTCAAGTGATTGCTCTGACTTTAGTGGCTGATTCTTGTATCGGTAGCGGCTGTCTACGTATTGAGTAGCTTGGCGCAGTGCCTTCTCCTTATCAGCTTGGGTTGCTGTAGCCCATGCGTCGTGACCCATGGTAGACATGTACACATCGGCCTGCTCTATGCTGACATAGCTATCGGCTTGCGCTAGCCCAGTACCATCCTCAACCACTAGACCCATGATTAAACCTCCTGCGCTTTATATAACTGCTGCTTTAACTGATAACCCATTAGCGGCCAAATTTTATTGACTGCATTAGCTCGAGCAATCTTGCGCCCGATTTCAGCATCAAAATTTTCAGGGCTAGCGCAAGCCGACTCGCCCGTAACCGTAAAACCGTTACGTAGCACCAAGACACAAAAAGTAAGCAGCCCCAGCGCCTCAATAGTTCGCGGGACCTCCCAATCTCCCACATACTTAGCGTACTCGCCTCGATGCATTGCACCGTCAAATCCAGTAAAGTAGTGCTCACTTGCGATGTTCGCCTCAATATCATCTGGAGTAATGCGTGGCGCTGTTAAGCCTTTGTTTTGAATTTCTTGCTCAATAGACACTTAAACCTCCTTAGCTAGCTCTAGCAACTGCTGTTTAGTGGCCTTAGCCGCAAACCCAATACCTATCTCGGTCAAATAAGCTTTCAGCTCGTCCACGCTCATATCGCTTAGCTCCTTAACCGTAGACTGACCTAGCCCAACAACTTCCGCCTCGGCTTTATCGGCATCACTAGCGGCCGAATCTGGAGCCGCTACAGGTTCAGCTGCCTTGCTGCCTACCGCCTCAACGGGCACACCCTCCTTTTCATAAGCCTCGACAATGGCAGGGTATTTGCCCTCAATAATCACGTGCCCCACACCGTTTTCAGGTTTCAGAAAGTAATCGGGATTGCGAATAGAGAAGCCTTCAGGCAGCCCTGTAATTCGTTTTGTATACAAAAGACGCATTCACGCCTCCATAAAAAAAGGAGCCGAAGCTCCTTGTCGCCCCAAATTCCGTAGATTAAGGCTCAGTTGAGGCCGCTAAATCCAGAAGAACACCTGCAGTCATCTTGTTGCTGCCTGCATGCTTCTGCCAGTTAGCTGCCGCACCAATCGCTGCAAGCGTTGGATTAGCACCGCCTACCGTGTCTTTCCAGCTGTAGCCCATGAGCTCCAAGTTAAAGGTACCTTCACCACGGATACCAATCGCCAAGTTTTCCTCGTCGTTAATATCCCAAGTGCGGAAGCCCGGGGCCTGAGACTCAACCACCTGAATGGCACCTCCTTGTAAGCCAAACGCTTTATCGGTCGGCACTTGGTCGGTTACGAGCACAGGCTTACCCATAGTGCCTGGCAGACCACCGTAAACCACAATTTCAGATTCGCCATAAATCTGCTTGGTTAATGCGTCATCAACAATATCGAAGTACGTATCGGAATTCATGACCCAAAGCGCAATACGACCAAACTTGTCACCAAAGGTGCGCATCCCGCGGGTTAACGCTTTACGCCCGTCTGTCGCAATATCACCCTTAGCGACCATCGCAGCGTTACCACCAATCGCAGCATCAAGTGCTGCTAAGGCGTACTTAAGACGGCCTTCCATGAGTGCATCAGCCATATCCTGACCGATCAGCATAGCGAACTCTTCAGGGGTACGTGCACGACGTTTAAATGCTTCTTCAGTCGACGCATAAGGCCCGTATTTGTACGGACACTTCACACCCACCGCTTCGCCAGCACCAATTTTCTTAGGCGTGACCTTGTTTGTTGAGTTCACATCACGGTGCTCAATGCTGCCGCCCACTTTGTAGAAGGCTTTTTTATCGAAATCGCCTTCAATAATTTCGTTTCGGTACAGAATCGCACCATTTGACGCGGTGTTAAACACATCCAGATTGTCTTGAAGTCGCTCCAAGTACGCCGTCTGTGCGAGACGGTTGTAAATCACCATATCGTTATTAACTGTGGTTCCCATCATTCACCTCTTTATTTAGAAAGTTTTAAATACGCGTCTTGACCGTGCTCTTGAATGAACGCGGCCTTGTCCTGCGTGTTCATCTCTGAACGCTTCAACGTTTGACCCCCATCACCCCCTTGTCGCGCACCACTACCCGACTGTCCTGAGCCTTTTAAAATCTGATCTTTGTGGGGGTAGGCATTCACTAGCACCTCTAATGCCTCGTCAAACCCTGCTAAAGCGCCAGGTGTTTCGCGGCTATAAATCTTTTGACCGTGCGCGTCATAAGCAACGACTTGGCCCTCCTCGATCTTGAATGCCGAGCCAAATGCCGCTTGAACTAAATCCACCGGAATCGCTAGTTTTTCAGCCACTAGCTTGGAGCGTGAAAAAGCACCACCAATCTTTTCAGCATAAAGTTGCTGCTCTAATTGATCTTTAGCTGTTTTAATTTCATCAATCTGGCTTTGATACGCTTTGCTAATCTCCGTCTTCACTTGATCGACTTCACCGGCATCGATTAGCTTTTTAGAATCAAGGTTTGCCACCGTACGTAACGCTTCGATAGCTGCTTTAGGATCTTCAATCCCCTCAAAGGCTTTCACCTGTGTCTCTAAAGATTGATTCGTTTCTCGATGCTTTTGCGCCTCAATGTTCAATCGATTAATAGTTGCCGTTGCATCAATGGCATCAAAAACCACTTCTTTGCCATCTTCATGCACATATACCGGCTTACCCTCTCGCAAGACAGCATGACCGTTTTCATCTAACTTCAATTTCATAGTTCACCCTTTTTCTTATCTGCCGCAGGCAATAAAAAAGCCACCCTAGTTTCCTAAAGCGGCTCTATCCATATCATTTCGTACTACTCGTATTTTTCCCGCAACTGCTTAAGCGTTAACGGGGCCCCTCGTAAATCTAGTAAATCGGCAAAGGTAATTTTGCCTTCTCGCCATAGTTCTGCTCGTCCTTTACCTAATACCTCCTCTTGAAAGCGTTTGCTCTTACCCTCAAGCCATTGCTCAAAATTCAACTCTGAGCTGACAGGTCCGTCCGTGCTAGCTCGTTGTGAACCTCGAAACCCCTGCAGCTTCACCCCATTAATCTCGATGGGTTTGAGCACGGGCGTTTCACTACTACGACAACCCCAGTGCACAGGAACACCGCCGTTGTACGGCACCTTGTGGCCCACTGGCTTTCCATCCAGCGTCCACTCTAGCCCATCACGCACTTGGCACTGAATCGTAGTGTGACTATCTAACGTACTGAGCTGTCTTGTGCCAATCACAATATCGCTATTTGACTGATACAGCGCTCGGCGCCCTTCTGCTAGCACTGTTTGCACACTACTATGTACTAAAGAGCGTGAATCCCGAAGCGCTACATCAAGCACGCCCTCGCCGGGCAACGATTCTTCATTAGGGCCACGTCCCACTACAGCACGTGCCATTTGCTCCACAGTCAGGCCTCTAGCTACGCCTGTTCGCACCACCTGCGAAAACCGCTTTTGCACGGTATAGGCTTGACTGGCCCACCAATCCGTTGACGGTGCGCCTTGTATCAATACATCAGCCGCCTTGAGAGCAATACGCTTATGCTGCTTTAGGAGTTTTGCACCAATGGCCGTATTCACTGCTGCAGCCGTGCTTTTTGACGCAATAGGCACCAATGCCTCTAATGCCAGCAATTGCTCAGCAGAAATAGCCCCATAGCCCTGACTAATGATTTTAGAGACTTCGCGAATCAGCTTTTCCGCATCCCGTTTAGTTCGAACATCAGCGTTAATCAGCGCTTTACGCACCTCCTTAAGCAAGGCACGTATTTTGTACTCAATATCACTCCACTGACCTGACGCATAACGTAGCGAGTCGATATTCGCGTCCGTGAGTAGCTCAGCGATTTTACGATCAATGCTATTAGGCATTAGTCACCGCCTTGAGTTTGTTTAAACTCTGCTAGAAGTCTTGCGACTTCTCCTGATTCAGGCCCGTCACTTTCGATCTTGGCTTGCTCTTGCTCCCATGTGGTGTCATCGCTAATAAGCCCACGTCGCTTGGCCTCGTCAAATAGACCCTGACGACTTAATGCTCCCACGTTGTACATGCCTATCAAAACACCCATGCTTTCAGCGGGTGCACTATCAGGATCAAGATTAACGTGGACTTGCACGTTGCCAGGCTTAACAGCCAGCTTCATCCATTCGCCCATTAGCCCTAGCAACTGATCAATACAGTCTTCTAGGTTTTGAGCAATCATGCCAAGGCGTGATACTTCCTTAGCATTTTCGACCTTAGCTTGTGCTGCTGTCATGACGCTTGAATCAGGTTTAAGCAAGTGGCCACCTGCAATCCGCATCTGCTCCTCAAGGTCTTTGAGATCATTACGCCCTGACTCAATCGCAGCGCCTGAATGCTCCACGTACTTAATGTCACCACCAAACGGAATATCAATCCCCGACTTAGCTCCAATCACAATACCCGGCTTTTCATTGCCGTTTTCATCAAATTTAGGCTGTACTCCAATGGTTGCCAGAATGGGCACACAGGCCGTCTCAATCAACGTATCAAGGCTGCTTTGCTTTTGCCAATGCTTGACGTTTAACCAAGCGAGTTCAAGCAACGGTGGTGTAGCCAACATAAAGCCGGTGCGATTTGCATACAGGGTAATCAACGGGATTCGATCCAGCGTAGTGTTACCGCGCTCATAAACAAACCAAGCACCCTCTTTGTCTTTTCGGTGAAGCTCATAGTGTCCGATTTCAAGCACGCGGATTTGCTCGACCTCTTTCACTCCGTAAGGCCCGTCTTCCTCCTCGATCACCTCACGTATGCGCACCTGTGTCAGCACAACACCGCCACCTTGTGCTTTAGAGCGCCAGCCTAGTATTTGATCATGCTTAACCAAAACCCCATACGGCCGGATACCTAAGGCTTTTTCTTCGGCCTGTGTTCTAGCCGTATTAGGCGGCATATCCACTAACACATGGCTAATGCCATAACTAATGGCATCATCCATCCAGTCACGAGCAAAGGCATGCAGGTTACGGTCCTCAGTATCCACGTCCTCAAGTAAAACGCGGATCTGCTCTGGCACGCTATCACTAATCGAGATGGGCTTTGTGAAAACACGCCCTACCATGCTATCTACCGCATCCACAAAAGAGGGACTTAACGTTGCACGGCCTAAACGCTCTTTATAGTCGTCTGGCTCTTCCATGCGACGCTTTGGCAAATACTTAATGCCTGCCTGGCGCATTGCAGCGGTACCACCACGCAACGCATCAATCACAGGCCAGTTAACCGCCATAGCAGTCAGTGCCGGTAGCCTTTGGTCTACAGGTTGTTTGTTGCTCATATTTGTAATGCCCTCTGAATGGCAACTTTCCTATCTAAAGGCCACTCATAATCAATGCAGTAGCCAATTGCGGTAGTAATGTGTTGATATTTGTTTTTATCGTCTTCTTGAAAACTAGAGCCCTCTTTCAACTGGACCGTAGCTAAGCCCTTGTCGCACCACTTTGCTGTAACAGGATTCACGTACAAGGAAACAGAGCCATCAGCGCTACGAATCTTGCCTCGCACGGCGTTTTGCCTATCCTTAATAGCAGGGTGTGCTGGTTTAAGTTTGCGAATACACTTCCACCCATTAGTACGTAGCACCTGTTCAATATCCGTATAGTCAGAGGCGTGACCGTGTTTTTCCCCTGCTCTGCCCGCTGGGTCCCCATACAAAAAAACCACCTTATTTTGGTGGTTCTTAAATTTCTCTACAAACTCAATTGCGGACTGCCTTGATACAGCGCTCGTTAAGACAATCTCATCAAGCAGATACAGACTATTGCCCCGCCTTACTCCAACTGCCGACGATAGTGGCGTGTAGTTCTGGTCATGCATCCAAAGCAGGGCCTCATATGGCTTAATGCGTTCATCCGTATGGTTGTCTTTTCCATAATCCTCATAGATTCGGCCTGCTGCTGTTTCAAACGATGCCTCAAACTCCTGCCGAAACTGCTTCTCAGACATGGCCCGCTTCATTGCAACAATCACATCATCAGGCAAAATCTCAGCCGACTTCCAGTGAAAAACAGCAAAATTTGGATCTTGCCCAGACTCAGCCCTCTGACAAAGGTCGTAATAATGGTTCAGTCCATCCGGCACGCCTAGCAGCCATGCCCAAGCCCTATAGTCAGGATTGGTGGGGTTAACTGTATTTAGGGCTGGTAGTATATTTGCTTCCCATGCGTCAGACTTAACGTCTGCGAACTCATCGATGCCACCCCCCGCCCATGGGATACCTTCAATACGCTGCGGCTTATCTAAGCCAATGACATGAATCTCACTACCATTTGGTAAATAGATAATGCGATCCGATTCACTAGGCCGCTTTGTATGCAATGACGATAACGTGAATGCCTTTAAGTCATCCCAGAAAATTTTCTTCGCCTGGTCATGAGTTGGGGCTGCGGCAAAGTACTGGCCTATTTCTCTGTTGGCCTGCTTAACCAAAAAACGCTTAAATCGTTCCGTCTTGCCAGAACGTCGCCCTGCCGGTACTAAAGGAAAGCGAATACCATTTGGCACCGCGTCAATTAAGGCCAGCTGCACAGGGTGATCTTTTAATGGGTACCAACGCGCTAACTGGCGATCTAGTAGTAAGTTGCCTGTCTTCATGTCGGTAGTTTTTCAATTAACTCGGATAGCAATCCAGCCACATCATCTGAGTGGCCTGCTTTATTGGCAATATCTGCTCGTTTCGCTTCTAGGTCACCGATACGACCTAATAGACGATTGATAATGTCTTCATAGGGACGACGCTGACGTTGTATGGTTTTGCTTTTACGTGATGACTCTTCACTACCCTCTGGCTCATCACCTAACTCGATAGTGGTCGTGCTCTCCATGTCGAGATCCAAGCCGCCCTCAGCTTCAGCGGCTCTTTGGGCAATCATCGCCCGGCGTAGCTGTAAATGCGCAATCCGAATTGCATTGTCCAGATTACCTATCTCTACTTGCTCCCATAGCTCTTGCTCGTCTACATCAATTGCATCCGAGTAGATACCATGGGTTCGGGCGTTTTGATTGCCCTTATGTGTCACTGTGGCCTTGCCACCGTGCATGCGACAACGGCCGTTTATCATAGCCCTGTTTTTGCACGGTAGGCCACTGCGGGTTTTGGCTCCGCAATGTGCCATATCCTTACTCCTCACAGGGTTTGCATGGGGTGTTTTATTTTTTGGGTCTCTTTAGGTTGCTTTACGACCACCGCGAGCGGTGACCGCCTTTTTCTTAGTGCTCATGTTTTATCCATAAAAAAGCCACCTACGGAGAGGTGGTATAGTATTCGCACCTATTATGCTGAGAGGGAGGGCGCTCAATATGAGTAATCTAGGACATCTAAGTATCAAAGACTTTGCAACAGTAATTGGTATTGATGGATATGCTCCCAACAATAGATACAGCCAACTTTTAATTAAGCAAATGCAAGAGCGCCTTAGCAGCATACCGGAACTCAACCCTAGAGAGGTTCTAGCTGCCATTCAAGAGCTGGAGACAGGCGAACGATCCAAAACAAAAGCCGAAAGTAGATTTACAGGTCCACTCTTAAAGGGCCTCTGTAGTGGTTTAATGAAACCGGACACACTTTAAGGCGCTATAGTAGCGTGACTTATCACGGTGTCAGATTATGAA
>CANRHT010000283.1 GCA_947630465.1 uncultured Pseudomonadaceae bacterium | reverse complement strand
GAAAGCTTTGAGCGTGGTGGCGCAGCACTACTTGTATCTTCGTGCCAAAAACAGCCGCAAGCACAACGCCAGCGACGAATACGCAGCAGCAATCTGGTTGGCCGCTGCCCGTAAGGCGCGTGGGCAAGATGTCTATCGACAGTACCGCGTGAAACACCAGCAGCCCCGCACTTGGGGCATGGTTCGGGTGCTTTGGTGAAACGACATTCGATGACGGCGCGTTCTGCACAAAGGTGCTGTCCAGTGGCAGTCAGGCCGAGGTTATTCAGTTGGCAAAAGCTGGAAAGATCAGGGCTGGAAAAGGTAAGATTGTTCACGTCGGGGGCTTAGTTTTTGTTGGTGTGAGAGCTTACATTTTCTAAGAACCCCGACTCCTTTTCCAGCTGGCCAGATTTTTTCTACACCCTTAAATGCGAAGAGCCATTTTACCGCCTGTGGAATCAGCAGAATCTATTTTATGGACACAAGCCAAGTTGCATTGGCAGTTAGGCGAGTGGTCTGAGCTGGCTGCCCCCTACTGACTCGATTGCTAAAGTTTTTGGAAGAATGCTGTGAAACTTTTTAGGTAAATGTCGTTCGCGGAAACAACGATAAAAGCTCATTAGAAATAGAGGATAGTAGAAATGGATAGTTATGCTTTAAAAAATTATCGAAATCCTCATTGGGAAAAGGGAGATTGGGCTTTTTTTTGTGGGTTGCTGGATTTTCCATTAGAGCGACATCCAAAAAAAGAGTTTCTGGCTTTATTGATGGCTGGGGCGGCATTGCAGATGGATGATGTGTATTTTAGTGAGCGTTTAATGGCGAAGGCGCAGACGTTGGTAGATGAGTCTTTGCTTGGTCATTTCTCGTTTACGGTACTGCAAATTCAGTTAGCGCGAGCGGAGTTTATAGCAGGCTATCCTGAGAAAGCCTTGGTTAAATTACAAGTGTCTTGGCAGGCGTTCGGTGCGTTAACGACTCCATTGTTTTACGGTTTTTTGCTTGAACAGGCTGAGGCGCAATTGCAAGCAGGTGATGCACACGCAGCAATTCAAACTTTGCAGGACATCGCAGCGGTTATGCAGCAGGATACGCCGGAGGAGATATATCATCGAATGTCCGATGGCTATACTGCGAACGATTTGGGTTTTGGCGGCACTGCGGAACAGAATCACACTTGGGGGGATTTTCATAAGCACGATTTGTTGGGTTTGTTCCATCAGTATCTTCGTCCGAATTTTTATTTTGAAATTGGCGTAGATCAGGGGTTAAGTTTGGCGCGTGCAAAAGGACGTGCGCTGGGGGTTGATGCGCGCCCGGTACTGGACTTGCAAATTGATTTACCTGATTCAGCTCATATTTTTGGTATGAGTAGTGATGCGTTTTTTCGAGATAAAGCCGAGCAGTTTTTGGAGCATGATGCGCCAGATTTGGCGTTTATTGATGGTATGCATTTATTTGAGTTTGCATTGCGTGATTTTATAAATCTTGAAAAGTATGCAGCGCCTTATGCGCTTATTGGTATTGATGATGTGTTTCCATGTGACTCTATTCAGGCTGAACGTCGGCGCCAGTCAAATTCTTGGACTGGTGATGTATGGAAATTGATTCCGATTTTACAAACATACCGTCCGGATTTAACGTTGTTGATGTTGCCTTGCTCGACTACGGGTTTGTTGTTGATTGCAGGCTTGGATAAAACCAATAGGGTATTGCAAGACCATTACGATGAAATTATGGCGAAGTTTTTACGTGATATTCCAGTGCCATCTGCAATTTTACAACGTACAGATACAGTGGCTTCTGATAACCCGATCGTTAGTTTATTACTAAGCAGCTTGTATCGTGCAAAGATTCAGGGCGCGGATGTGTCACAGGTTCGTGATGCACTGAAACACATTCAGTCGATGATTGAGTTGGCGATGGAGTACCCGGTAATTTCAGATTATACGAAGGTTTTGCATAGTATGGAGGCTAAACAACGCGCTTCACGAAGCACGTTGATGCTTTATTGGAGAACTGCAGACAGCGGATATAGCGAAAATAACACTGTTAACTGTGATTACGGTTTGAATGGGGAGCCTATATCGCTCGATTTACGCTTACCAAGTTTAGAATTTACTTTAGAAGGGCTGCGTGTAGACATAGCATCTCAACAAGGTTGTTTTTTTGTGCAAGAGCTTACTGTTATTGATGCGTTAGGTGAAACGCTTTGGTCTTGGGATCTAGACATGGAGCAAGTTAAAAACAGTGATCAGTTACAAAGTTTTGCTATGCATGAGCAAAATAAAATCTGCTTGATTAGTACAGGAACTGACCCGCAGTTTGAGTTAGACTTAGCGCCTGATATTTTCAAAAAAGCTAATGGTGGCAGTGTGATAATTAAATTTACAGCCTTGGATTACAAGGTGTCGTGACTTAAGGGCGCGCTCATTAACTCAGCCACCCTGTTTTTTCTTGTCATTACGAGGAGCGACGCGGTAATAACTAGCTTATTGATACATAAAACAAAGTGGATTGCTTCGCTATGCTCGCAATGACGATGGTAGAACTCGCAATATTGCTGACGAGTTCGCAATGATAGAGCAGCGCGTGCAGGAACGAT
>CANRHT010000282.1 GCA_947630465.1 uncultured Pseudomonadaceae bacterium | reverse complement strand
CCGTTAACATAGAGCTCCACATCGGGACGTTTGTTATTTTCCCCGTGAATGCTGACTTCTTCAGCCACTGCAAAATGGTTGTTTTCCGGGTTTTTCCAGTCGATCAACCAGATGGTTTGGTTTTGTTGACCCGCCCCTTCCGACTCTTTAATGCCATAACGCAGTAACTGGTAGACCGCCTGATTGGCCTGATAAAGGGCTTTGCCATCACCTAAAGCAGCAGCCATGTCCAGCTGACGCAGTGCTTTAGTAATTAAAGTATCGCTGTAACCTTGCTTTTTTAACCAAGCAGCCAGCACCCCGGCATTGATATTTTTATTGCTCTGATCATGCAGATTACCTAAGTATTCATAACCTAAGTCTTGGCGAAATAACTGAATGACGCGGTCTTGGGTGATGCGTTCAAGTTGGTTGATTTTGCTCATGGTTCCCCTACCCCTAGTACTACCTACTGCAAGCACAGTTAACTTTTGCTCGCAAAGACTCAAGCTGCTTAATTCAGCATCAAGCGCAAAAACTGCGGATTCTCAATTTGGATTTGCAAGTTCTTCTTATATTTTTCTATGGTACCGAGCGCACAAAAGGTACGGCCTATCTTGCTATTGAACGAGCCAAATTTAGTCTCAAGCGGTGCGATGTTTTCGTCCCAAACTATCAAGGTTAAGGACTGATTCGGATACTTCTTATCTAAACTCAGATACACACCTTTAGAGAACTTTGAAGTGCCAGCCAGCACACCGCAGGCCATGACTTGCTTACCCACATAAAACGGTGCTCGAAAGGCTTCAATTCTCTCGACGCTTACCTCACTGCTCTGCTGAGCTGCTGCAGCAACTTGACGGTAATTTGATTTTAGATGTACCGCAGAAGCTGCGTTAACTTGCATCTGTGGTCGGTTACGGTATTCACCCACAGGGCCACGGGCGCAGATATCTACGCCCACTAGACCGGGTAAGCGTCCGAGTTTATTTTCCACAGCAGCTAAAGATTCATCCCATACCACTAGTGTTAAACTTTGCTGTGGGTGCGGCTTGTCTAAATTCAAATACACACCTTTGCTAAAAGGCGTGGTTTGCGCAACAGTACCGCACGCAGTCACTTCTTGGCCCACATACTGCGCTGCAGAGCGCGCTTCGATTTGCTCAATGTAAGTTGTGGCTGCTGAGCCTTTGGTCGCAGCGGGTGTAGCCGCTGGCTGGTAGCGCTGCGTATTCACAGCAAGCGAGTTAGTTTGTTGCTGCGCTACAGATTCTACTGGCTGCACTGGCTGAGAAGTGCTGGTAACTGTTGGACTGCTTTGCCCAATCGTTGGATATATCTGACTGACCACCGCCATGGTTAAGAACACACCACCCACCACAACGGCGGACTTAAACATGCCCGACATACGGTTTTTTTGTGGCGGTATTGGATGCGCTGTAAGCGCGTCTTGCTTGGGTGCAACAGAGGCTGGCTCAACCGCCTCAGGTTCTGCTGTAAGGTTTTGTTCTGGCTTAGCTGATTCTTGTTTAGCTTGTTCAAGGTCTGCTTTATTTGCTTTATAAGCCCAGTTCGGCTCTGTTGCTGTGGACTCCACAGATTTTTCAGCTGCATCAGTGCGGGGTGTAAATACCGGGGGGATAGGCTCAGCTTTAGCCTGATAATTATCCTGCCCAAAATCAAAATCGATCTCCTGCGCCCCGAGTGCTTTTTTAATTGCTGCTATGTCTCTCGGGTAAACTCTTAACTCTGTTGATGCAAGGTCAGCGAGCGTGGTCGGGCAACGCTCTAAATCTGTGGTATGAAACCAGTACGATGCCTTAACCGAAAGGTCTATTTCACCGGTGACTGGCCCGCTAAATACAACGGCTCCATTAATATGACCAAGGTTTCGATTCTCCAGTAATTGATGCTTTTTTAACCACTCAATGATTGCGAACTTATAGTCACGTATCTGCTGGAAAGGATTGGTCCTGCGATCACTACCGCCCTTTACCGCAGCGCCATCAACTTGCCATGGACCATTTTCAGTGCCGATTAAATGACCGCTGTAATGCTTAAAATCAACGACCAAAATAGCTGTAGGGAGAACACAAACCAAGTCGACTTCATGACCATCCCACATGCTATTGGCAATCAGGGTGATATCTTTACCAGCACTTCCCCAATCGGCTTTGAGGGCCTGGATAAATGCTCTAAGCATTTTATTTTCATGGGTACGGTCGGCTTTTTGTCCATACAGTAAAATCGACATCGATTCAGCGCCTTACTAAAACAATAAAATATAAATCGGTGTGCGGTGTATGTATGTGCTAATTGTTTAAATCAGCAACACATAATCGACCGCCATTAAAATAAACTACTTAAATACAAACTACTTTAACAAAACATAGCGAGCTAACGCTTAATTATTCTGCCTAGCCAGTATATCCAGTGTAGCTTGGTCAGACTCGCCGAAGAAAAACTGCTGCAATAACTGTGCGAAAACCGAATTTTGTTCTGCTGCTAAGGCAAACAAGGTCAGTGACGAATGCAGCTTTAAGTTATCCGGCTTACCAAAAATCTCTAAGACGCTTTTATCTGGATGCGCCAGCAGGAGTTCAGCGCATTCGGTTAAACGTGCGCCGAGTATTTTATGTTGCAAATACTCTCGCGCTTGGCTGAGACTTTCAATCGCAAAACGCTGCGCCATCTCGCTATGCCCAAGCCCAACAATCTGCGGAAAAATAAACCACATCCAATGAGTGCGTTTTTTGCCTGCTGCCAGTTCTTTCAGAACCAGCGGGTAGATGGTGTTTTGGGCTTGGACGAAGTCATCAAACAAGTATCTTGGCATCTTTAAATCCCTATGTATGACCTATCGACTCTGCGACGCGACGAGGCGAGTTTTGCCAGTTAGCAGCTCTTGCATCATGCCTTGTTTGATTTGTCGAGTTTTGTTG
>CANRHT010000281.1 GCA_947630465.1 uncultured Pseudomonadaceae bacterium | reverse complement strand
GACCATTAAGCGCCTGCGCAGCCAAATTAAAAAAGCTGAGTTTAGCCAACAGGTGACGCTCAATACCCAAATCAAACAACACGAACAAACGCTCAAGCAATTGGCTGAGTGTTTGTAAGGCGACTGTTTAAGCCTATTCAGTTTTAGTATTTACGAGGATTCAGCATGACCCAAGTTATCCCACCCGTTATTCCACCGATGGACAGCACCAGCACCAATATCGTTGCTGACAATATCAACAAATTAAAAGAGCTGTTTCCTGAAGCCTTTACCGAAGGCAAAGTTGATTTTGATGCCTTAAAAGAAGTGCTGGGCGAATACGTTGATGGCCGTGATGAGCGCTATAGCTTTACTTGGAACGGCAAAAGCAAAGCACGGATGATTGCGCAAACCCCCAGCACCGGCACCTTGCGCCCTTGTAAAGAAGAGTCTGTGGATTGGGACAGTACGCAAAACCTGTTTATTGAAGGTGATAACCTGGAAGTGCTCAAGCTGCTGCAAAAGAGCTATCACAAAAAAGTAAAAATGATTTACATCGACCCGCCGTATAACACCGGTAAAGACTTCGTTTATAAAGATAATTTTAAAGACAATATCAAAAATTACAAAGAAATTACCGGGCAAGTGGATGGTGAAGGACGTAGTTTATCCAATAACCCAGAAACCAGTGGGCGTTATCATACGGACTGGTTGAATATGATGTACCCACGCTTGAAGTTGGCGAGAAACCTACTGAGAGACGATGGTGTTATCTTTATTAGCATTGATGATAATGAAGTAACGAATCTTAAAAATATTTGTGATGAGATCTTTGGCGAAGAAAACTTTATTGGCACATTCGTTGTTAACGCAGCACCGAATGGTAGAGATTACGGTCATATTGCTAAAAACCATGAGTTCTGTGTTTTTTATAGTAAAAACATATCAGAGTGCGACACAAATTTAATTCCTGACGCAACTAAGACATTTAAGTTTGAAGATGAAGTAAGCGGATTTAATATCCATCCACTTTATAATAGTAACGAGGCCTTCCATAAAGGTAATCGTCCAAATTTATATTATCCATTTTATCTTTATACAGATCGCCCTATTAAAGAATTTGAAGGTGATTTTTACGAGATAGGATTAGATAAAACATTTAATTCGATAGAGGTATATCCGCCGTTATCACAGAAAAACTCTGTACAGTTTGTTTGGCGGTGGGGGAAACAAAAGTCTATTGAGAATATGAATCAAGAAATAATGGGTTATAAAACCTCGTCAGGTGAGTACCGCATTGTGCAAAAAATGCGTACTGACGAGAAGTTGGTGCGCTCTATAATCTCAGGTAAAGAATATACATCTAGAAGAGGGACATCTGAGGTTGAATCATTGCTTGGCGGTAAGTATTTTAGCTTTCCAAAGCCTTTAGCACTACTTAAGACGTTTGTGATATCAGGTATGCAGAATGACTCATTGATGCTTGATATGTTTGCCGGTTCAAGCTCCTCTGCTGAAGCGGTAATGCGTATAAACGCTGAAGATAAAGGTTCTAGACAGTTCATTATGGTTCAGCTTCCCGAAGCTCTAGACGGAAAGTCTGAAGCGTCGAAAGTTGGTTATAAAACTATAACTGATATCAGTAAAGAACGTATCCGCCGCGCTGCGGCTAAAATTCAAGCAGAAAACCCTGGCTACGATGGCGACCTTGGCTTTAAGGCTTTCAAGCTCGACTCCACCAATATCAAACCTTGGGAGCTCGATTTTGACTTCACTGCACAAGACCTTGAAGACCAAATATCTAATATCAAAACTGACCGTAAAGAGGAAGATGTCCTGTACGAAGTGCTCTTAAAGTACGGCCTGGACTTAACCCTGCCCATCACCGAACACAGCATTGATGGCCACAAAGTATTCAACATTGGCATGGGCGCCTTGATGGTTTGTTTGAGCGATAAGATTTCTCTTGAAGTCGCCGAAGGTATCGCCAAGCTGAAAGAAGAGCTTAATCCTGAAATCATGCGTGTGGTATTTAAAGACGCAGGCTTTGCCGATGATGTAGTGAAAACCAATGCACTGCAGATTCTCAAGCAAGCTGGTATTGAAGACGTACGGAGCCTGTAATGTTCATAGCGATTATTGAAGAGAAATCCCAAACAGTGTCTGGGGTTTTTAGACATTACAAGTGGAAGCAACTATCGACCATTCCACGAGTATTCAAGATAGGAAATGACGCATGAAACCTTATCAGCCTAACTCCTTACCCCTAGAAGGTCTGGATTATCAGCGGCTTTTTGCTTTGGTGGGTGAAGCCAACGCGGAATTAGCGCGTTATGACGGTTTACTGCAAGGCGTTGTTAACCCATCGGTAATGCTCGCACCACTGACCAACGAAGAAGCAGTGCTTTCTTCCAAAATTGAAGGCACGCAAGCAACCGTTGATGAAGTGTTAGAACAAGAAGCAGGGATACTTAAAGACGGCGAAAAAGCCAAAGATATTCAAGAAATCATCAATTATCGTAAGGCTTTACAGTCGGGCCATCATTACTTAGATGAACGCCCCATTACGCTGTCTTTTGTGCGTGAACTGCATAAGGTTTTATTGGATAGCGTCCGCGGGCAAGACAAGACCCCTGGCGAATTTCGGAAAGAACAAAACTGGATTGGTAATTATGGCTGCACAATAGAGCAAGCTTCTTTTGTGCCGCCTAATCCGTTACAGCTGTTGGACCATTTGGAAGCTTGGCAAAACTATATGGCATCCAATGATATTGATTTGCTCCTACAAGCTGCAGTAGTGCATGCTCAATTTGAGCTACTGCATCCTTTCAAAGATGGTAACGGTCGTATTGGGCGTATCTTAATTCCACTTTTTCTATACCAGAAGAAAAAGTTGTCACAGCCTATGTTCTATTTAAGTTCGTATCTGGAAGCAAATCGAGAAGAATACTATGTGCGATTGCAGAATATTTCTCGAGAGGGTGACTGGAATGGCTGGATAGCTTTTTTTCTACAGGCTATTACCGAACAAGCAAAAAACAACAACGCCAAGGTCAAGGCTATTATGGCGTTGTATGACAGCATGAAAGGTCAAATTCACGAAATCACCCGTTCGCAATTTACCGTGCATTTGCTCGATGCTATTTTTGATAAGCCGATTTTTGAAACCACAGACCTTGTCACGCGCACGGGTATTCATAAACCTACTGCTATGAGCTTATTAAGGCAGCTTAAAGCAGCGAACATCTTGCAAGAACTTCGCCCTGGAAGTGGAAGACGTGCTGCCGTTTTATGTTTTCCAGAGCTGTTGAATATTGCAGAAGGCAGAAAAATCGTATGACAAATTTTGTGTACCGTCTGCTATACGCTACGGGGCTTGTGTACCTTAAATCAAAAATTTCGATACACAACCAGGTTAGTAGTAATTTAAATAGCCACAAGCTTGCTTATGATTTGTACTGGTTGTTTCAGGCCCCCACAAAGCGTCATAAAACAGGGAGTTACGCATGAAAATTCAATTTGATGCAAATCTGGATTACCAAAAACAAGCCATCGACTCAATCACCGGTGTTTTTGCTGGGCAAGAAACTTGCCAGACTAATTTTACTGTCGCGCCCTTGCAGGCTTGGCAAGAAGGTACGTTATTTCATGGCACAGAAGAAAATACGCTAGGTATTGGTAACAGACTACGGTTACTGGATGAAGATATTCACGCCAACATTCGTAAAATACAGCTGCAAAATGGCTTGGCCCCTTCAGAGAATTTTAGCTCAAAAGACGGTATCAACCTAACAGTAGAAATGGAAACAGGTACAGGTAAAACCTATGTCTACCTGCGCTCTATTTTTGAGATGAACCGCTT
>CANRHT010000280.1 GCA_947630465.1 uncultured Pseudomonadaceae bacterium | reverse complement strand
CATTACCAATTAAAAAGACAAGCGCATCACCTTCAGGTATCTGCATGGCATGCTGCATCGCTTTTGCTAAACGGCGGTATATTTGATTGTTTAGATTAAGCATCTGTGCTCTCCTTTTTCTTTTTATCTGAAGTTTGACTAAGTTGCTCTGCAAGCAAACGTTCGAACGCTGAGCCATCCTGACGAGTCAAGTTTGGTACATAACGAGAGTAAATTCGAAATAACATTTCTGTGGTGGTATGGCCCATCTGTCGGGCAATCCATTCAGGCGCTTCACCTGATGCAAGCCATAAAGTACCGGCTGTATGGCGGGTTTGGTATGGTCGCCGTTCTTTCAGGCCTAAGTTACGTAGCAGTGGATACCACACTCGATTGTTAACATTATGCAAATGCAGGTGATTGCCCATCGCACCGCAAAAAACAAACTCAAACTGCCCAGTGGTTTTTTTCTGCTCCAGCAACGCTTGGTAAACAGGCTCAGACATATCTATGTTGCGAAACGAACTATCATTCTTTGTATAGATCAACTCATCACGTACTAAGGCTTGCCGAATTAAGATCTGTCTGTTTTCAAAGTCGACATATTCCCATTGCAGACCATGTACTTCTGAGGTACGCATGCCAGTGAAAAAACGTACCAAATAGTAGTTTTTATAGTCAGGTCGGACAGAGTTAATAATTTTATTAACTTCACTAATAGTGAATGGCTGCACATCGGTGCGCGGCTCTTTTAATGATTTGATTCCTGTATAAGGTGAGCTAAAATTATGACGGTTGGCCGCCTCTCCCATGATCATACGTAACGGCATCATTATTTTATTGATCCGTGAGGCTGATAAACTCTTGTCATTTCGGACTGTTACTTTGGCGAGTGTGGACCGAAACGCGAGAATTTCTGCCTTGGTGATGCTGCCAACTTCTTTACCCTCAAAGGCTGGCACAAGGTATTTACGTATCGTCAGCGCGATAGTTTCACTGTGTGAACGACGCCACTGGATCTGCATTTCAGAAAACCATAGGTCTGCAAATTCTTCAAATAATGGTGTGCTAGGCGCACTTTGCGTAGACGCTTGGCTTGCTAACTCTTGAAACTTAAGCGCATTAGAGCTGCCAGGAAAAGATTTAGCGTAATCAAATATATCTAACATGATCTCCGCTTCAATTTTCTTCAAAACAGTTTCCAGCTTGCGCCTATTTGCTTGTGTGTCATCTAGCATTGTTTGCTCGCGACACCGTTTGTTTTTGTAAACAAAATCTAAAAACAGTTTTCCTGTTTCTTTGCGTACTCTGATACTAGCCATGCAGTACACCTCCGTTAGCCATTGGGATACTCATGCTTAAGTTTTGTGACGCCTTGCTCATGTCACGCTCAATCGCATCCCACAAATATAAAATCTTGCGCCCACCAAACGGGCGAATGTAATGCTCACCCTCTAACAAAACAGAATCCTTTAAACGCTCACGAATGGTGCGTGCGTCGTACTTAATGCGAGCTGCAAGCTCGTCTGTAGTGAGATAATTAGTATTCATTCGGGTTTCCTTTTGACTTCAAATGTAGTCAATCGACTACGTTGGTATATTTATAGCTTCGATGCAAAACAAAAGCAAGCGGTTAATGATGTTTTTTGCTAACATTCGTAAAATATAATTAACGGATGTAGTCAAAATGCTTCGATTTAAAATTAAAGAAATGATTGCTAAGCGTGAGTTTGAGGAAGGTAGGCGCATCACAATTGCCGAGATAGCAGAGGCTGCTGGCATTCATAGAGTGACGCTGTCAAAGATGATTAACAGGCGAGGGCTCAGTACAAGTACAGATCACTTAGATGGCTTGTGTAGGTATTTTGATTGCAAGATTGAAGATCTAGTTGAATACGTGCCGGATGAGCATGTCGCTCGTTTTGAGGAAAATGATGCAGACCAATACTTGTAAAGGGACGTGTTACTCACGGACAGTGGAGCATAAAATTTTATTGACACAATGTTCTGGCCATCCGAAGTAGAGACTTTGTTTTTCAGAAACCCTGAAACTCCTTTTTTTAAACCTCGAATGAGGTAATATAAACTGGAATCCTACTCAGAGTATTTAGAATGACCAATACGCTAGGCAATTTAGCCAACCAACCACAAATCATTAAAGCCCCTCAAGATGTTGAGTCACGGCTACAAAGCTTGGCTAACCTTAGCCTGCAAGATTTTGCACAAATCATTCAAACGGCTAACTTTGCGAGAAGCGACGAAACCGCCAACAGCACTAAAACTTATGCTGGCATTAATTTTTATCACAATTTAGTTAAGGCCATCAGAGATGTATTGGCGACCAAAGGCTTTACGGCACACTCACACCGTAATATTGAGCTAGCACTATACGACAACATAGCTATTGGCGTTTGCAAGGGCGACGAGGACACTGGCAACCCAAGCCAACCTCCACACTCTGCCTATAAAAAAGGCGATATAACCCTAAAACTTCTAGGGCTAAAACAAGACGATAACCCTCTGCAAGAAAAACTGCTTCCCGATACAGAAAAACTGCACATAACAGGCGGCAAACTACAGCTAACGCTTGATGAAAAAGAAAGAGATGTCTGGGTACTTATTCACTACTCAGAAAAACTTGGTAATGGTGAGTACCTAGTAAAAGCTGAATTATCGCAGCCAGCAACTTATGATAACCGTGGCTATATCAACTCATTTGCAAACAGAATTATTCTTGATTTTGGGCATCAGCAATTTAATAATGCTGCCCCTGAATTTACCGACAATATCGACTTTAAGATTGAATAATGCTGCACTACAACCCTGAACGCTTACGCTTTGCACGTGAACGCCGAGGCTTAACCAAAAAAGCCTTGGCCGACGCTGCTGATCTTGATAGCAAAACGATTACTGTTTATGAGAGTGACAGCAAAGACAGCGCCCCTACTCTATCCAGCTTAGAGAAGTTGGCATTCGCTTTAGGGTATCCTATTAGCTTTTTTCAAAAAGACGACGCACCTACACTCAAAGCAGAAGCTGTTAGCTTTCGCGCTGCCACCAAGCTCAGCAAAAAAAAAGAAAATGCAGCCATACGAGCAGGTGAATTAGCTAAAGAACTTAACCAATGGTTAGAAGGTCAATTCTCATTACCGGCTAATGCAACACCTGCGTTTGAACCAGAAGAATATGGCAACCCTACAACAGCAGCTGCCATGCTGCGCCAGCAATGGCAGCTGGGCGAGCGCTCCATTACCAACATGGTGCACTTGCTTGAGTCGAAGGGGATTCGCGTGTTTTCCTTGGCTGAAAACTGCTTAGACGTTGATGCATTCTCCTTCTGGGAAGATGACACTCCCTACATTTTACTTAACACAATGAAGTCACCAGAACGAAGCCGCTTTGATGCAGCCCATGAGCTAGGTCACTTGGTGATGCACAAGTTTACGGAAAATAAAGGCCCTGAAGCTGAACAACAAGCCAACCAATTTGCCTCTGAATTTTTAATGCCAGAAGCCAGTGTAAAAAGCATTTTACGCCCGTGGCCAACGCTTCATCAGCTTATCCAACAGAAAAAAAACTGGAAAGTATCACTCGCTGCATTAGTCAGGCGCTCTTACGACCTTGGCTTCTCTACCGACTGGCACTATCGCCAATTAAGCATTCAGCTGGCCAAACAAGGTTTTAGAACACAAGAGCCTGAGAGTATGGAGGCACGCGAAACCTCGTTATTATTAGAAAAAATATTCAATGCTCTACGCGCCAGAGGTATGAGCCAAAAAGAAGTACTTGAACAACTCGGCTGGCCATTAGATGAATTAAAGGCGCTTACATTTGGACGGGGGCTGGGAATGCATATTGCCAGTAACAAAACCGTTATAAGCACAAACAATAACAAAGCGCTTTTAAGAGTTGTGAAATGAAAGGGGGCACTTTCCATATTCGTGTGTGTTATGTTTTTTAGAGAACTTCATAGCATCTAAAATTGTGAAACCTTACAACTTACAGCCCCATGCCATCACTTCAATCTTGCTTTAAAAGCACGATTGAAGTGAGTTATCTAATTACCTATTCATTTTGACTGGTATCGCCACTTTTTAACGACTGCCTCTATCTGCTCCAAGCTCATTGCTTGTTGTTGCCATCCCTCATCAAAATCGACATCATTTGAGCGAGGTAATTGATCATTTTCAAGGCTTCGAATCATTATTCTTGATGGGAGAGTCGCTGCTTGTCCTACAAAAATAGCTTCTTGTCGGCGTAGGCCTGAAAGCATTTTAGTTAAACCAGACATTGAGTCAGGCAATATATTGCGAACGTGTTCCCTATCTGCATCGTTGGTTATTCGTAGCACAATCCAAGAGTTACATTGAGATAACACAGTTGCCTCAACCTCACTGGGTCTCTGCGATACGAGCAATAAGCCCACGCCGTATTTTCGTCCTTCTTTTGCAATTCGGCGAATTGCAGATTGTGCAGCTTCATACTGCGCCTCACCGCGATTCGGGACGTATCGGTGAGCCTCTTCACAAACTAATAATACTGGACTATTTTTACGCTCTGTCTCTGTTTGCCAGACTTTAAGCTGAAAAACAATTCTGGCTATTGCAGCGCTGGCAACACCAGCAACCTCATTTGGCACGCCAGATAAGTCAACAATTTGAACGGTTGTTTGCTGAGTTAAAAACTGATTAACGATAGCAGGTAAAGGATCTTGCACACCGTCCCAGCTTTCCATCATAAACTTGAGTCGGCCATCTTTTAACAATGAATCAATCTTACGAATGACTTTGCTAAAATCTTCGTGCTGCTTTTTATCTTTATTGTCGGGGCGCTGCGCATTAATCGAGCCAATTAAGCCATCTTCATATCGCACACCATCTTTAGCACCAAAATGGTCTAAGCCTTCTGCACTGCCTAAAACATAGGGGATCGGTGAATCAACGGTTAATTGGTTTTTATCAAGTCCAAGCTTTTCGGCCGCCTGCTCACGCACAGCAATTAAAGCGTTTTTGACAATATTGGATTGGGATGTTGCCGCGTGTTCCGTTTTACCAATAAACAAACCTAACGACTCTTCTAGATCAAGCAGCCAGTAAGGTAATTTTAAAGACCCTTCATCAGTTGATAAGCGCTGATGCTTAGGGAAAGCCTTACCGTATTCATTATGTGGATCAAGGATAATAATTTGCGGATGCCAGTGTTGATGCTTAGCTATTTCTCCACGCTCTAAAATACTATGGATTACTGCTGCAACCGTCCCCGATTTTCCCGCACCAGTTGAACCTAAAATTGCCGTATGCTTGCCTAACAATTCATTCAGCTCTGCATAACAAGGCGCACCACCAGAACCAACATGCTCGCCAAGTTGAATAACCGCACCTTTGGCGTCACCGTAAATAAACCTAAGTTCTGATTTGGGTGTCAGATAAATAGTTTGTTGTGGTAGTGGATAAGTAGCAACACCGCGTTCAAACTCAAGGGCAAACTCATTTTCATCTTTCCTGCGCCACTCCCCTTCACCGAACAAATCAGCTTCAATTATTCGCTCATCTGAGGACGCGACAGGCAAGCCTTTTTCTAGCTGGTAGTCAGCCTTCATACGTAATCGACTGACTAACCCATAAATAGATCGGCGACCAAAATGAACTTTGATGATTGAGCCAAACTGTCCAATCGGATAGTTTTCACCAGCAAATACGCGGGACAAGTCTGAAATCGTAGGGTCAAGTTCGGCGATAATCCGCGAGCCATCCACCTCAATAATTTTACCGATAGAGAGATTCTCAATGGGTTTTATGTATTTGTTGTCCATATCAAATACCTCCTTCAAGGATCTGGGTTAGGTTTTCAAACTTCCACCATTCAATGCTATTTTCTGAGGTTGCCTTGTGATCGGCGTGATAAAAACCTTTATCGGCAAAAACAAGCACTTGTTCATTGATTGAATTATCTTCATGCCAAGTTTTTAAAACGCCGCTGGGTCCGTCGTCGCTAGTAAATGCAATTACGGTTAAATTGCCATTTGAAGCTCTTAAACCGCGTTCAATTTCTAGGTTGATATGTGCATCACCAAAACTATAACCAGTGATCAACAGAACTCGCTGGCTACCACCTTGTGGGTTTAATACCGCTCTCGCTCTGTGCATTAAATTCGCATAGGGGTCGAGTTGAGTTTCGCGGTATTTGGTGGAAGCTGGCCAAATCATGATTTTTGATGCTTGGTGCTGGCTGCGCTTCAAATGAGGTGCAATGCGTAACGGCGTTGTTGAAGAAGGATGTTCAGCCCAGTTGATTGAACCATGCAATTTAATCACTCGTGCATCCAAATTATTTTGTTCAAAGGTTGAAGGATTCCACCAACCCGATACGCCACCTTCTAAGCCATCAGCATAGCGTAGCCTTGACAGCGCCAATGAGTCTTCTATTAAGGTGTCATAGTTCATCACCAGATAATCAATAGTGCCTGAGTGGCTATCTTTACCTGGCCGCATAGGACGATGAAGCGCTTGGACAAAACGTTCGTGTGTTTCCGAATCAACTTCAACATTGATAAGTTCAGAAATGGCTAACTTTATTTCACTAATTGCGTCTAATAACTTTTGATTGTCGTATTCAGTGCCAGCAAGAGTTACGTTGCTGCTGTCAACATTACGGTTAGTTCGCCGTGCAGTAATGGCTAACCAATCCACCAATTCACTTAAATAGTCTTCAATATGCGCATCTGGGCTTGCTCCAGTAAAAGAGGCTTGAATAGCATTTAATATCTGCTTTGAATCTTCAGAAAGCTTTTCACTTTGTAACGCCTTTGCTGTTAGCTGGTTCGTCAATGGCAGACCCGCACAGCAACTTGCCCCGGCGCCAAGTAAAATCGCTTTCGAGTGTGAGAGCAATTCTTCGAGCTTGTTGATTGCTGCTCTAAACTCTTTTTGTTCAAAAACCGTGGTATCGAATGTCATACTCCCTCCTTAGAGCTTGCCTTTAAAGGCGTAATCGAGAATTGATGCTTTTAACTGTTCAAGACTTGATATTTTAAGCTGCAACTGCTCTTTCAAAGCTACTTGCAATTTTTCGATGTTATTTATTTTTTTGACGATGCTTTTTTGTTCTTCTATGCTCGGAATCGGTATTGGGGCCTTTTTAAGATTTCCATCAGTAATAGCGGGATATGAAGCGCCACCGACATAAGGCTCGATTTGCGCTTGGATAAAATCTGTTGTAACAAAATAAAATAAATAGGCAGGTAAAACCTTTTCGTTAGCTCTGAGAACACAGAAGCCTGTCGATGCCACTGGTGAGTTATATTCATCTCGAACCAAAGCAATGTTTTTCAAGTTTGGCCGCGTCGTTGCAAATATCACATCATTTAGCTGTACATGCTTTTTCGCTCGCGATGGTGCATCTTTTCCTAAAAATTTCTTTGGATCTGTAATCGTAAATCGAGCTCGATCAACTGAGGATATATCAATGTACGTCCATAGCTGATCTGCATTTTTTAACGGATTCAAGTTTTCCGTTTTATCAACAACATCTGATAATTGTTTCCACTCCCACCTATCCGGCAATTCATAAATTCCAATTTGGTTTATTGGTGAAGAACTTGGATTAAAAATTTCATTCAACTCACTTGCATACAACGCATCTGCCAATACTACACTTTCCTGCAAATGCTCGATGGCGGTGTCGATGCGGGTGAGCAGTGCATCGAGTTTTTCGACGATGCGTTTTTGTTCGCCTTGAGGAGCCACAGGCACAATAAACTCTGAAAGCTTTGTGCCGTTGATGTTGGGCTGAGCTGCGCCTGCGGCATTCTGACCAACAACCTCCCAGTAAGCAGGTGTTAGAAAGAAATAACTTAAATATTCTGGAATAATGTCCTTTTTGTTTGGAACAATTCTAATCAAGTAAGATGCGAATACGGCATCCTTTGGCGCATTCTTGATTAGAATAGATTT
>CANRHT010000279.1 GCA_947630465.1 uncultured Pseudomonadaceae bacterium | reverse complement strand
ATTTTTTCTATAACAAATTATTTTATATCTAATCTATTAACTCTATTTATTTCCAAAATATTAACTAATCAAAAAAATAAAAATTAATAAGGAACTATATGATAAAAAGATATTTCAACAAAGATGAATGGTTTTCAAATATAAAAGGTGATACTCTTTCAGGTCTTGTAGTAGCTCTTGCACTAATACCTGAAGCAATTGCTTTTTCAATTATAGCAGGAGTTGATCCTAAAGTTGGACTTTATGCTTCATTTTGTATTGCAGTTGTTATATCTTTTGTTGGTGGAAGACCTGCAATGATTAGTGCTGCAACTGGAGCAATGGCACTTTTAATGGTTACTCTTGTAAAAGAACACGGTCTTCAATATTTACTTGCAGCTACAATTTTGACAGGTGTTATTCAAATAATTTTGGCATATATGCAAGTTGCTAAGCTTATGAGTTTTGTTGCACGAGCTGTTGTAATTGGTTTTGTAAATGCTTTAGCAATTTTAATATTTATGGCTCAACTTCCAGAACTAACAAATGTAACTTGGCATGTTTATGCTTTAACTCTTGCAGGTCTTGGAATAATATACTTATTTCCATATATTCCAAAAATAGGAAAAATAGTTCCATCTCCCTTGCTTACAATTGTTGTTTTAACTATTTTTGTATATTTTGTAGCTTGGGATGTAAGAACTGTAGGGGATATGGGAGAACTTCCTGATACTTTACCTATATTTTTATGGCCTGATGTTCCTTTTAATTTAGAAACTTTATGGATTATATTGCCTTACTCTCTCTCTTTAGCAGTTGTTGGATTACTAGAGACTTTTATGACAACAACAATAGTTGATGAACTAACAGATACAAAAGGGGATAAAACAAAAGAGGCAAGAGGTCAAGGAGTTGCAAATATTGCATCTGGTTGTATTGGAGGAATGGCTGGATGTGCAATGATTGGACAATCAATTATAAATGTAAAATCAGGAGGAAGAGGAAGGTTATCTACATTTATAGCTGGTTTTTTCTTACTTATAATGGTTGTATTTTTAAGTGATATTATCTCTATTATTCCTATGGCTGCTTTGGTTGCTGTTATGATTATGGTCTCTATTGGAACATTTGATTGGGCTTCAATAAAAAATCTAAAAACTCTACCGCTCTCTACAAATATTGTAATGCTTTCAACTGTTATAGTAACTGTTTATACTCACAACTTAGCTTATGGAGTAATAACAGGAGTTCTTTTTGCCTCACTATTTTTTGCAAATAAGATTTCACACTTTATGTCTTGTGAAACTTCATATAATGAAGATAAAAGTGTTAAAACTTATAAGTTTGTAGGACAAGTATTTTTTAATAGTGCCGATAGATTTTATGAAAGCATTAATTTTAAAGAGGTTTTAGATAGAGTAATTATTGATGTTTCTAAAGCTCATTTTTGGGATATTTCTGCTGTTTATGCACTTGATAAAGCAGTAATAAAACTAAGACGAGAAGGTGCTATTGTTGAAGTTGTTGGACAAAATGAAGCAAGTAAAACTATAATTGATAGATTTGGTGTTCATGATAAAGCAAAAATGGTAGAAAAAGTAATTAAAGGAGAGTAAATGAATAAAGTATTAGTTTGCATTGATGGTTCAGATTTTTCAAAAGCAGTTTGTGATTATGGAGTTTTTATAGCAAAAAATCTTAATTTACCTCTTGTTTTACTAAATGTAGTTGAACATTCAAAAATTTCAAATCTAGTTGATTTTTCAGGAAATATTGGTTTTGGCGCAAAAGATGTACTACTTGAGATGTTAGTTGATGAAGATGCTAAAAGAAGTCAAGAGGAGATTTTAAAAGGTAAAGCTATTTTAAAACAGATGCAAGAGTATGTTAAATCAAAAAATTTCTCAAATTTTACAACTCTTCAAAGACATGGAACTTTATATGAAACTTTGGATGAGTTAGGAAGTGATTTAAAAATTGCAATTATTGGTTTAAATGGCGAAAATAGTAAAGATATTGGATCTAATGTTGAGGAGTTGATTAGAACTTTAAATATTCCAATCTTGCTTGTAAATAGTGAATTTAAACCTATAAAATCTATTTTAATGGCATATGATGGGAGTCTTTATGCTAAAAAATCTATTGATATTGCCGTAAAAAATCCAATATTTCCAAATACAAAAAGATATATTGTAAATGTAAATAGTGATAAAAATGATTCAAATAGAGTTTTAAATGAAGCTAGTTTGATATTCAAAAATGCAAATATAGATTCTGAAATATTATCTTTAAGTGGAGATAAATTAGAAGCTATTTTAAATTATCAACAAAGCATAAACGCTGATATTATAGCTATGGGAGCATATAGCCATAATAGATTTAGAAGTGCAATTTTTGGAAGTTTTACAACAAAAATGTTGTTGAATTCTAAAGTTCCATTGTTATTGTTTAGATAGGGATTTTAAATGAATAAAGAGATAAAAAAAGAGTTTACTTTAATCTTGGAATGAGAATTATATGTTAGGAAATTTAGGTATATTTTTTTTAGCAGCATTTTTGAAATTTTTGGATGTTTTGCTTTTTGGTTATATTTTAAATTAGATAAAACTGCTTGGTGGACAGCAATAGGGTTGTATCATCACTTCTTTTTGCATATTCACTAACAAAAATCAATGTACATGCAGGAAGAGGTTATGCTATATATGGTGGAATTTATATATTGTCTTCATTATTATGGCTAGTATTTGTAGAAAAAGAAAGTTTTAATAGATAGGATATTATAGGTTCTTTTTTAGCATTAGCGGGAGCTTTTATTATATTTATTGGAAACAAAGCAAACTAATTATGTTAACTTTGGCTAATTGTGAACACTCCCGAAAAAAACGACAAAGTTTTTTTATATAGCTCTCGTCTATTTCTCAAGCACTCTTTTAGCATAATCTCTCAATTCACCAGTTGGTGAAATATATTTGTATAAAGTTGCTCTTGTGATTTTTAATTCCTTACAAAGTTCAGTAACACTTGTATCTCTGTTTTTCATTGAAGCTTCAGCAAGTCTTACTTGTGATTTTGTAAGATTAAATTTTCTTCCACCCATTCTTCCTCTTGCTCGTGCAGCTTGAATTCCAGCTATTGTTCTTTCTCTAATTAATTCTCTTTCAAATTCTGCTAATGCTCCAAATATTGAAAATATCATTTTACCAGCTGGTGTTGTTGTATCTATATTTACTCCTTGACCACTTAAAACTTTAAATCCTATTTTTCTTTTTGTTAAATCTTCAACTGTTTGAATAAGGTGTTTTAAATTTCTTCCAAGTCTATCAAGTTTATATACAACTAATATGTCATCTTCTCTTAAAGCTTTTAAACAATTTTCTAATCCAGGTCTTTCATCTTTGCTTCCCGAAATTTTATCACTATAAATATTTTCTTCTTTTACCCCTGAATTTATAAGTGCATCAATTTGTAAATCTAAAACTTGTGAATTATCTGATTTTGAAACTCTTGCATATCCTATTAACATTTTTTCTCCTTTAGTAAAAAGTGTATTTTAAACGAAGGTTTAATTTACATTATCAGATTTATACAATTTTTATTGAAATAGTGTAAATTAATTTATATATTATTCAAAGTATAACAAATATATTATAGAATATAAATAAATTACATTTTAAAGGACTTTTGTGTCAGTATTTAAAATTTTAACAATTGAGGAAGAAAAAGATTTTGAGTTAGCTCCAAAATTTGATTCACTTTCTCAAAATCACTTTTTTAAACTTACAAGTAATATTAGTGAAACCATTTCTGAAATGAAAAGTGATTCAAATAAAATTTTGTTTATTTTAATGTTTGGATATTTTAAAGCAACGCATAGATTCTTTGAAATTCAAAAAGATGATGAAAATTATTTATATATTGCTAATAGAAATAATTTGAATATTTTTGATTTTAATAAAGTAACATCTAGAACTCAACAAAGATATAAACAAATTATCAAATCCTATTTTAATATAGATGAATATACTAATGATATAGAAATAAAACTCAAAAATTATGCTGTTGAATTGGCAAATAATTTTACTCATCGTAAAAAGATATTTTTTTCGTTGATTGATTATTCAAAAAAACTGAATATTGAGATTCCAAGTTATACAACCCTTTCAAAAATTATAGGAGATGCCCTTAGCTATCAGACTAAAAATATTTTATTTCATCTTAAAGCTATTCAAAATGATGAAAAGCTTAAACTTTTAGATGATTTCACAAATAAAGATGAGAATTACAAAAATAGATACAACATTGGTAACTTCAAGAAATTAGGACATTCTACCAATAAAAGAGAGATGAAGAGTTCTTTACTTCAATTAATGACTATACAATCAAAGTTTCATATGCTAAAGCCAATTATAGATGAAATTGGAATTACAGATAAAGTAGCACAATATTACTCTAAATGGCTTGAGCAAAGTAAAATTACTCAACTTACTCAAAAAGATTCCATTAATAGCCAATTTTTACTTCTATCATTTGTAAAATATCAATATTTTATTCGTAATGATAACCTTATGGATAGATTTATAGCAATAATTCAAAGTATTAAAAGTACTTTACTTCGTAATCAAAAAGATTTATATTTTAAAAATGAACCTAAACAAAAAGTATTAATTCAATCTTTAGAAGATTCAAATTTATTAATTTTAAATGAAGTAAATCAAATTTTGGATAATGATAAAATTACTGATTCGGTTAAAATTACTACATTAAAATCACTTATAACAATTAAAACAGAGAAGCTCAAAATACTTCTTGAGCAAAAAACTTTTCTTGAAACAGCTAATTTAGATAGATTTGATTTTATAGAAAAAGCATCTCAATCACTTCAAGGAAAACTTAGTGGAATAGTAAAGCTATTAGAATTTGACAAAAAGTCTTCTAATAAACATTTAATTGCTGCTATTAAATATTTTAAAGAAAATGAAAACCTAAAAAAAGATTTTCCAACTGATTTTTTAGAGGATGATGAACAGATTGCTTTAATTGATGATGAGGGTAAAATAAAAATTTCTCTTTATAAAGCCTTGTTATTTTTACATATTAGTGATGGCATAAAATCAGGTATCTTAAATCTTAAATATTCTTATAAATATAAAAGTTTTGAAGAGTATTTAATTCCAAAAGATGAATATATATTAAACAAAAAAGAGTTATTAAAGTGCCATGAATTAGAATATTTAGAAGATTTCAATAAGTTTATCGTACCAATTACTGAAAAACTTGAAAAAAGCTTTGAAATTACTAATATGAGAATAAAAAAGGAACTTAATAGTTATTTTAGACTTCTACTCCCCCTAGATATCTTGTTGTGCTTGGTCTATGTCTTAATCCATTCTTATATTCTATTATTGCTTCTTCTGCTGATTCAAGTGCTGTAAGTACTGCAGTGTATTCCATCTTAATCTCCTATATTGTTAGTATTTAGACATTTCTAAATAGGTTTTTTGTAGATTTTTATCTATAAAGTTTGATAGCTTTTTACTTGTATATCCAGGTACTAGGTTGTCAGAACCTGAGATTTGAAGATATAATGTTTCGTAGTCATCGAAATGATTTGCCTTAATGACATTTTTATCAACAATATTTTCATTCCAGGCTGAGGCAGTTAATTTCATTGCCTGTATTCCTTTAACTAAATCAGGAACAACAATATTGTTCGGATCAATTTCTGATAAGTTTTTCCATTCAGCTTTTACCTTTTATAATTTCCCTCTTTCTTTGGTAAGCATTACTTCTATGATGCAGTTTCGTTGTAAATTCAGATATATTCTTACGATAGCTATCATTCATCTTAATAGAAAAATCAAGTTGAAAAGTTGAATGTGAATCTGCATAATTTAGAGATACAATATTTAAGGCATTGATACTTCGGTGTTCTTTATTGCTCCAAACATATTTACAACTGCCTTCAATACACTTACCTCTTTTAGCTTCTACGGTATCATCAATAATTAAAAGTTTATACTCACCCTTTTTATGCAGTGGTTTTATCTTTTTTAAAAGTTCTGTTGAGCTTAGTAATAAAAACTTCCGCCAGTTATAGCGTTTCTCTTTTATAAATCTGTAATAGGCATCTTTACCAAAGGCACTATGACTCTTCTTTATAAAAGTTGATTGTCTTTTTTGCATAATCAGCATATATAAGAAGTGAAGAATTATTTGCAATGGAGCATAACCAACTTCTCTTTTTACAAAGTTACTTTGTTGAAGTATCTTTATTATTTTTATCTCTTTTAAAACTTCGTAAATTGGATTCTTTAATAAGCTCTTCATAGCAGTTTGAATATAATTGTCAAGTCCCATAAAAACACCTTTGTATAGTTGATTGTCGTTATGAAATTATACTAAAAAGTGCCTCTTTATGGGCTTTAATATTCAGGTTTCGTTCGTGGATTTAGCAGAATCTATGTGCGAAAGTTGAGTTATTTAATTATAAATGTATAATTATGATTCCTTATAATGGTAAATGCAGTATTGTCAGTCTATTTTCTCATTGCCTCCTAACGAGGCATATAAACTTACTCGGTTGATTAATTCATTGAGTTTTATATCTATTAAAGCTTTTTGTGAATCAAAAAACTTTTTTTGTGAAATTAATACATTTAAATAATTTCCTAATCCATATTTATAGGAATTTAAAGATACTTCATAACTTTTTTTTGCTGTATTTACTAAATCTTCTTGTGCTTTTAACTGTTTACTTATATTTGCCCTTTCAATCAAATCATTAGATACATCTTTAAAGGCAACTTGTACAGTTTTTTCATATTGTGCAATTGCAATTTTTTGTTGAGCATTTGCATACTCTAAATTTGCTTTATTTTCTCCACCTTTAAAAATAGGTAAATTTATACTTGGAATAAAAGACCATACGGTTTGTGAATTTCCATTAAAGAGGGAACTCAAAGAAGTGCTTGCAAGACCATAATCTGCTGTTAAAGTAATCGAGGGGAAAAATGCGGCTCTTGCAACACCTATATTTGCATTTTTTGCTTTTAAATTATATTCTGCTTCTATAATATCAGGACGGGAAAATAACACTTTTGATGAAATACCAGCTTGAATTAGCATTAAACTATTTTCATTCTCTTTAAAATTTGTTGGCATCAAGTGGTTGGGAATAGTTGTTGATACTAACAGTTCTAGCATATTTTTATTTTTTTCAATAATGGTTTTTTGATTCAATAAACTAATTTCTGCTTCTTTTAAACTTGTTTTTGAACTAAGAAGGTCATCCATTAAAATTATTCCCATATCAAATTTTTTTTGTGTCAGTTCAGATGATAATTTTAGATTTTTAATGCTGTCTTCTAATATTT